>JAGQPK010000283.1 GCA_020426755.1 Planctomycetales bacterium | reverse complement strand
CGCTCGGCAGCCCAACGGGCTCGCGGACGCCACAGCCTTGCACGGCTCGTCAACGACATCGTCACCGACAGACACCGCGTCCCCCACAGTTCACGCATCGCCGACGGACATCGCACACGGTGACGTGTCGGTGGGTACGTCTGCGGCCGAGCACGTCCACGCGGCGGAGGCTACCGACTCACCGGCACTTTCCACCGCTCCCGGCTTGGCGGACCGTAGTGCCCACGCGCCGCTGGCGGACCTCTTCGCCAAGACGTCGCCTTCGTCGGACCCCGCTTGGCAGAGTGAACAGTTCAGTGAACGTGCCAATCAACAACTGCAGCTTCTGGCCAAACACTGTGAACAGCCGGCGCAACTGGTAACGAACGACCTCACGGCCCTGGTGGCCGAATCGTACCACAGCGCGGAGTTGCGAGTCCCGACGACCGAAGTTTTCCGCGACGGCGTGTTGGCCGTATCTCGGCAACAGGCACCGGCGGCCGGGAGCGTCACGGGGCGCGACTCGTTGCGAGAACAGCTTCAACGTCTGCTTTCGATCTACGCGCCAACCGCGAACCATACGGTGCATCTCAAGTTCAAGATCGTGCGAACTACGCTGGCCGACGAGGGCGCAACGACGACGGCCTACGTGGAGACTTCCGGCCCTAGCGTCGACCATCCGCAGCGTACGGCCCAGCAAACGGCCAAGTGGGATTGCCATTGGCAACGGCCTGCCGCGGGCGATGAGCCCCTCTTGCGTGAAATCACGGTCAGCGAGCTTGAGGAAGTCACTCCCATTAGTGAACGCAGCGGCACCTTCTTAGATTGCACCGAATCGCTATTTGCCAATTGCTCCAGCTACTCACAGCAACTCGTTTACGGAGCGGACCATTGGTATGGCAACATGGACGTCGCTTTCGGAATTCATCACGGCAATCAAGGGCTGGCGATCGGCGACGCTAACGGTGATGGTCGCGACGATCTGTTTCTCTGTCAGCCGGCGGGGTTGCCATGTCGTTTGTACATTCAACAGGCCGACGGGACATTGTTCGATGCCACGCGCGAGAGTGGTCTCGATTGGCTGGATGCTTCGCGCGGTGCGCTGTTCGCTGACTTCGACAACGACGGTGACCAGGACTTGGCAGTCAGCCTGAACTATTCGATTGTCATCTTCGAGAATCTGGGCACGGGACGTTTTTTCAAACGCACGCGTGTCGATGTTTACTCTTGGCCGACTTCGTTGGCGGCAGCCGACTACGACAACGACGGCGACTTGGACTTGTATATTTGCGGCTACAATCCGCGTGGCGTCACGGCAGCCGGCGACATCTTTGCCAACCCGGTCCCGTACCACGATGCCAACAACGGCGCGCCGAACTTCATGATGCGGAACGAAGGCGAATGGAACTTCACCGATGTGACTCAAGCCGTGGGGTTGGACGAAAACAACCACCGGTTCTCATTCGCTGCGACGTGGGAAGACTACGACAACGACGGCGACCAGGACCTCTATGTCGCCAACGACTTCGGACGCAACAGCCTGTACCGCAATGATCGTGACGCAGCAGGTGTCTCACATTTTCACGACGTCGCCGCCGCAGCCGGCGTCGAAGATATTGCCGCCGGCATGTCGGTCAGTTGGGGCGACTACAATCACGATGGCTGGATGGATCTGTATGTTAGCAACATGTTTTCTTCGGCTGGCAACCGCATCGTGTCGCAAAGTCAATTCAAGCCGTCCGCGGATGATTCGGTACGGTCGGCCATGCAACGGCATGCGCGCGGCAATTCTCTGTTCGAGAATCAAGGCGACGGCACCTTTCGCGATGTCAGCCTGGACGCCCACGTGACGTTGGGCCGTTGGGCTTGGGGTTCGCTGTTCGCCGATCTGAACAACGATGGCTGGGACGATCTCTATGTTGCCAACGGTTTTTTTACGACACCTGACACGGGTGACTTGTGAAGTTTCTTTTGGCGGCAAGTTGTGTCGCTTTCACCCACAACGCAATCGACGGCGTCCGAAGTCCTCGCGTACGACAAGGGGTGGGCGGCCATCAATCGCTTGATTCGCGCTGGCCGATCATTTAGCGGCCGTGAACGCAACTGTTGTTTTCTGAATTTGGGCGGCCCGCGTTTCGCAACCGTCTCAGCCGCGTTGGACGTGGACTTGCCCGACGACAGCCGCGGACTGGCACTAACGGACTGGGATGGAGACGGCCGTGTCGATCTATGGATGACGAATCGCAACGGCCCGCGCGTCAGATTCCTGAAGAACGAATACGCGACGGAATATCATTTCCTGGCGTTGCGACTGGTCGGCACTCAATCCAATCGTGACGCGATTGGCGCCCGCGTCGAAGTGCACTTGAGCAACACGCCGCAACCGCTTATTAAAACGCTCGCGGGCGGAAACGGGTATATTTCGCAATCCAGCAAGACCCTGCATTTCGGTCTCGGGCCGGCCACACACATCGATCGCATCGTCGTTCATTGGCCGGGTGCCGAGAGTGAAACATTCAATGCTGCATCATTGCAAGTCGATCAGCGTTACTCGCTCGTACAAGGCGCGGGGAGGACGGACGTCTTGCCGCTCGCGCGTCGCGGTCCATGGACGCCGCACGCAGCCGCAGAGCCAACGTTGCCGCTGACTGATCGCGTGGTCCTCTTGCAACCCGCTTTGGTCCCGCATGAACTGTCGATTCAGTCGCTGCAAGGCGAGAGCCGCCCGCTGGCGCAGCCTCTGCCCGGCTCGCGCGGGACGTTGGTCAATCTGTGGGCCACCTGGTGTTCGAACTGTCTGCGAGAGTTGGACGAGTGGTCCCATGAGCGGCAATCACTCGAACAAGCCGGCCTCCATGTTATTAATGTCTGTGTCGACGAACCGACTGACGATCGTGTCGCCGACTTGCAGCGGATCGCCGAGTTCTCAGCCCAGTTGAACTTGCCGTTTGAAGTGACCGTCGGCGATGTGCAGGTCGTGGAGGCGCTCAACGTCTTTCAGCGCGCGTTCATCGGTCGGCAATCCGACTTGCCGCTGCCCAGTAGTTTTTTGATCGATGCCGAAGGCCGGCTGGCCGTGATCTACAAAGGTCCCGTTTCCGCAGCACAGGTGGTGGATGACGCTAAGTTGCTCGGCGCCGACCGCGAAACGATTTTTGCCGGAGCCATTCCATTTGGCGGACAGTGGCTGGAGCGGCCACCGGTGACAAGCGGCCGCATGGCGGCCGTCGCCTTCATTGAACAAGGCTACACGACGATCGCAGAACAATACGCGCGGCAACTATTGCAAACGTCAGGATCGCGTGATCCGAGTGTGGCAAGTGACGCTGCGAATGACCCCGCAAACGCTGCGAATGCCACGGCGGCCGTCGAACCGGACGATACGGTGTCGCTGCGACACTTGTTGGGAGCCGTCTTGTTCGACCGACAGGACTTTGCCGGGGCGCGGGAGCAGTACCTGCTGGCCCTGGAGCTTGCTCCTCACAATCGCGACGTGCGGCAAGAACTCGCGCGAACCTGTCTACGACTCGATCAATTCGCCGAGGCCAGTCAACATCTCAACGTGCTACTGGAAGAACAGCCGGCCGACAGTGAATTGTGGGCGGAATTGGGGCGGATTCAATTGAGACAAGCGGATAGGTCAGCGGCGATCGCGTCACTGCAACGTTCGCTGCAACTTAAGTCACGCCCCGACGTGCGATTTGAACTGGCCAATGCGCTACGCGATCACAAACAGTATGCTGACGCGGAAGTGGCATACCGTCAGGTGATGCGCGAAGTCCCCTCGCCCGTTGTGTTGAACAACTTGGCTTGGATGCTGGCGACGGCCGCCGATGAGGGGACGCGAAACGCTGAGCAGGCCATCGCACTTGCAGAACAAGCGGCACTGTCAACGCGACGTGGCTCGGCCAAAATCCTAGGGACCCTGGCAGCGGCGCATGCTGCCAACGGCGAATTCGAACTCGCGGTACGAATCCTTGATGAAGCGATCCTGCTGGCCGAACAACAGGATACGACGCTGGTCCCCGAGTTGACGTCAAGACGCAGCGAGTACCAACAGCGCCGAGCGACACGTGAATAGCGACGACGTGTCGAGATCGAGGACTTTACTTGCGTTCATGGAAAGCTAGCGCAGAATCGCGACGACGGAAAGTAGCTGCTTGACAACGATGCCACGGCTGACTAACGAGTTCCGCGCCATTTGACAATCAGACTCACCGTCACCAGAGTTAAAGTCACGGCCAATGCCAAGGCCAATGCGCTAGGAAAGCCGGTGTTGATGTATTCGGAATTCGGACGCAACATCGACCGCGCGGGATTCTTCGGATCGTAGTACACGGCAATCGTTGCGCCTCGACTTGATCGTGACTCGCCCCACGGGGCGACCGCCGTGTGTTGCGATACGCTTCCCTAAGTCGTCATCGGAAACAGTAGACTTGTCCCGGTTCAACAGACTCGGCCTACGGGTTGGTATCTGCGGGTCTTATAGCAGGCAGCCTAGCGGCCGGCGATTCGTTCAAGTTTCTTGATCGGCCGTACCCAGCTCTCACGATTGACTGTGCCAATCAGGTTATGTTCGCCAAGCCGCGTGTCCGTTAGAACGACTTGGCAAATTTTCCGCTTATTGCTGAGTCCTGGCGTCGCCATCTGCAGTCGAGAACTCACGCCGAGTATTCCGACAGCGATCGCCAGCGACGATACCGCGATTAACCAACCTCGCGGCTCGGCATTGTCACGGAGAAAAACGGCTGCGCGGGGTCAGGTTCAGTTTTTAGCTTTTCGCGACGGTTCAAACCTAGAAAATGGATCTGACCCGCGCAGCTCGACGGCCAGGGCGAGGAGTTTTATTGAAATCTGTTGCACATCGGACGTACCGATTACGCTTTAGGAGTGCCCAAGTATGTAAAGCGAGGAAAAAGTGGCCGAAATTACTCAAATTCTGCAGCGGTTGTCCGTGGGCGAAAAGCAAGCAATCAGAGAATTGACACCGCTAGTGTACCAGCAACTTCGTCAAATTGCCCAAGGTCAACTCACCGCAGAAAATGACGCTCGACGTTGGGACGCGACCGAACTGGTGCACGAGGCCTATCTACGACTGATTGGCGACACTCCCGTCGGCTGGAAAGATCGGGCTCACTTCTTCGCGGCAGCAGCGATTTCGATTCGTCGCGTATTGGTCGACAATGCGCGAAAACTCAAGGCGCAGAAGCGAGGCGGTGAAGCTCAGCCAGTAAACATCGATCTTGTTGGCTTTAGCCGCGATGAGCTGGGGTGCGAATTGTTAGCACTCGATGAAGCACTTGAAAAGCTCAAATCGCTTAGTCAACGCCAATCGCAAATCGTCGAACTACGGTTCTTCGGCGGGCTGACTCAAGACGAGATCAGCGAACTACTTGGAATCTCGCG
The DNA here is from genome assembly GCA_020426755.1 of Planctomycetales bacterium. GTDB lineage: Bacteria > Planctomycetota > Planctomycetia > Pirellulales > Pirellulaceae > JAGQPK01. The sequence goes on along the minus strand of JAGQPK010000283.1, from coordinate 1,330 downwards.
TCGGACGGTCGCCGGTGATTGGGCTATGGCCAGAGCGTGGCTGTATCGGGAATTGAAGAACTAGCCAATTCAAACAAACAGGACACACAAATGCGCCGACTGCTCGATCACTTGATCATTGCCATACTCTACTTGGCCTCAATTCACCCTGTATTCGCGCAGTGGCCGCAATTCGGCGGACCAACTAGAAACTTTCAGGCACGGAACTCCCAGATTCAGCACGCGATTAGCAATCCGTCTCACTGCCCCACAGTACGGTGGCAGCAAACGCTCGGCGACGGGATGGCAGGCATTGTTGTGCAGGATGAGGTTGTCTTCACGACTTTCTTGAAGCCATTCAACGCGGAGTCCAAGTCAAAGCCTGAGTCAGAGCGAGAACACCGTGAAGTGGTTATCGCTCTCAATGCAGAAAGCGGCGAAACGATCTGGCGATACGAATACGACGCCGGCTGGATTGAGTCCCAGCAGGCGTTCGGTGGGCGTTGCCGTGCGCCCCAAGCGACGCCAGTGGTGTGCGGTGACTATCTAGTGACGATCGGGTTCACGGGAAGCATTCATTGTCTCAAGAAAGACACTGGCGAATTGGTGTGGCAGAAGGACTCGATGAAGGAGTATGACGCCATCCCCGTCCAGTTTGGATTCGCGGCTAGCCCGATCACAGACGGGGACCGACTGTTCGTACTGACGGGTGGCAAGAAAGGCGGTCTTGTGTGTCTGGATACAAAGACCGGCGAGATGATCTGGAACGTCGCTACGAAAGAAGCCAGCTATGCAACACCAGTACTCTGGAATCGTGAGGATCGACGACAGATCATCGCGACGACGCGAAATCGTGTTTTTGCGGTGGATGCAGCGAATGGCAAGCAACTTTGGGAATACAAACTGCCAGGCAAGGAACTCACCAACGTCCCAACTCCAATGTCGCTTGGCGCTTCCAAGCTTTTGATCTCTGGGCAGGGCATTCAAGGAACCTGCTTGCTCGCAATCGAAGCCACACCTGCGGGATTCGAAGTCACAGAGAAATGGAAGAGCGATGCGCAGTTCTTTTACTGCAATTGGGTGCAACACGATGACTACTTGTTCGGTTGCGATGGTAGCCTGTTGGTGACGCTCGACCTGCGCACGGGTAAAACAGTCGGACGCTTTCGTGGTTTCAACGATGCGAATCTCCTCCTACTGCGAGAGAACATGCTGATCTTACATGGCGACGGTCACCTCAGTACGTTCCACCTGAACGACCGTGAAATGCGAGCCATCGGAAAGTTTCAGATCTTGAATGAGCGTTGTTGGGTGCCGCCGACGCCGCATCACAACCTTCTCTATTGTCGCG
>JAGQPK010000282.1 GCA_020426755.1 Planctomycetales bacterium | reverse complement strand
GAAGCCGCCCGGATGAAACGGATGGCAACGGAGGATGCGACGTACGCTGCGCCAGCCGCCTCGTAGAATGCCGTACTTGCGCAGACACTCTATACAGTACTGGCTACACGTTGGTGTGAAACGACACGTCGGCGGAAATAGCGGACTGATTAGCCACTGATAAGTCTTTACGGCTGCGACCAAACAAGCTAGCAATGCAAATCGCACACGTTCTCGCAGCCGCCCGATCATCGGCTGGGTCGCTCCTGTTGGCTGTTCGCTACTTTGTGCAACTTCTTCTGCAGACGCCGCAGTAATGACGGCAACGAAGCCGACACACTTGTCCAGTCGGGTTCAAGTGCTCGGCGCGGAATCACAATGATGTCCATTCCTTGTCGCAGATCGCTTTGGCGGCGATACGACTCGCGAATCAACCGCTTCCAACGATTTCGCGCATGGGCCTTGCCCACTTTGCGAGAAACCGACAGTCCCAGACGGCCACTAGCGAGCTCGTTGAGCGCTCCGTAGACGATCAGCACGTCGTCGGCAACACTTTGTCGAAGCTGATAGATCGCCCGAAACCGCAGGGTGTCCCTGAGGCGCAACTGAGGTGGGAACGAATGATCAGATGCCGGGCCAGCCGAATCGCGTCGCGTCAACTTATCGCCTCTGCCAGTTCTTCGACTCGCGTTGCCAAAGTCGCGGCTTGCTATCGATGACTTTTTGGAATGGGTCGCCCGCTACTTTCGTCGCGCGCGGCTCGCGGTGCATGTACCAGCGGGCATAGCGGGCGCAGCCGCGAATGAAGATCAACAAGAAGCCGGCTGCCAGCACGATAATGCTCAGCGCAGCCAGCACGCGCAGGCGGCTCATTTCATCCAGTCGCATCAGGGGCCAACGCGACGCCTGGGCCAGCAATTCCCAGTTGCCGGTCGATAGCCAATCGGGGACGGCGTTCATATTCACCCTTCCGTATAGGCGTCTCAGCGATCACCAAACCAGCGAACTGCGTGGGTTTGGGCCGGCACCGATTTCCTTGAGCGTTTCCTGCAACCGCGGGTCCACCTGTTCCGGCAACACGATCTGTAGCTCGGCGAACAGGTCCCCCGATTTCTCGCCAGCGCTGACGCCATGCCCTTTGACACGCAGTCGTTTGCCGCTGGAGGTGCCTGGCGGGAGCGTGAGTGAGATCGTTCCTTTCGGCGTCGGTACGTCGATTTTGGCACCCAACACCGCTTCCTGCAACGTGACCGGAACCTTGACGATCAGATCGAGCCCGTGCCGCTGGAATGCCGGATGCGGAGCCACTCGGATCGTGATCAAGATGTCTCCCGGCGAACTGCCGCCCGTGCCGGGTTCGCCCTGCCCTTTCAGGCGAATCTTTTTGCCATCGTCGATGCCTGCCGGGATTTTCACGTCGATGGTTTCCACACGCCCGCCACGGCGGCGGACGGTCAACTGAGCGTGCCCGCCAGAAATCGCGGTGCGAAACGGCACCTGCAGTTCGTGCTCGACATTCGCGCCCGTCGCGCCGCCGCCGCCGCCAGGACCGGGACCAGCGCCACGTCGCTGTTGTTTGCGTGTGAATTGCCGAAACAGGTCCGAGAACCCACCCGCGCCCTCGGCTCCACCACCACCGGCTCCGAAGACGTCCCCCAAATCGAACTCTTCAAAACCACTGAAGCCCTGTCCACCGCTGCCAGGATGGGGTCGCCAGCCCCCGCCGGGTCCACCGCCACCCATCGAATCGTAAGCGGATCCATAGCGGTCAAACATCTCGCGTTTTTTCGGATCCTTGAGTGTCTCGTACGCCTGCTGGATCTCCTGAAACTTCTTCTTGGCGTCGTCCGAATCAGGATTCAAATCAGGATGATATTGGCGCGCGAGCTTACGGTACGCCTGGTGGATTTCGTCCGCCGTTGCCGTTCGAGATACCCCTAAAGTTGCGTAAAAATCGTCGGGCATGGCCACTCGCACTCTTCAAAAGTCCAATTAACCAAACGAGATAACTCACCGCATGGGTACACCGCGGGTCGAAGCACTCGTTCTTTGAACCTGAATTCTATTCGCCAAACGATTGAGGCTTCAAGCGGGAACCTGCCCGGTCCATAACGTATCAAACTGGGTAGGGTGGCCACGCCGCGGCCACTCGGACCGAAACGACGAACGCTTCGCGCGGGAGATCTCATGTATCGCCACGTTTGGTGCTGTCTGCTGGGCTGCCTTTTCGCTTGCTCGTCTGCATCCAGGTTGCCGGCCGCCCAAGGGGAACTTGAGCTGACCGTCATTGACGAGTCCACGGGGGAGCCGACCGCCGCTCAGATTCTCTTGGAGAACCAGCGCGGCAAGCCCGTCCATCCGCCCAAGCTCACCAAGGACGGTCTTTGGAATTCGTTCGACGGCACGACTGTATTGCGGTTGCCGCCCGGTAATTACACCTTTCGACTGCAACGCGGCGCGGAGTTCAAGGAACGGAGCGGCCAGTTTTCACTGCGTTCCGGCGCCGCCGACCATCAAGAAGTCACGCTGCCCCGCTTCGTTTCCATGTCCGCCGAGGGCTGGTGGGCTGGCGATCCGGCGTTTCAGCCACGCGCCGCTGCCGGTATCGCCGAACGTCTCCTGGCAGCGGATCTGCACTTTCTCGCCGCAGCTACTCAACGCAACGGCAGCCAACTGGCCGTGCCCGCACGCTACGCCGACCAAGTCAATCAGGCAATCGGAGCCACTCGTCATATCCACTGGCAAACCGGTTGCGATCGACGGCCGATGGGAACGCTGTGGCTGTTGCCGGATCTAACTCATGCGGCGGACCTCCAGATTCCCAGGTCGACTAGCGTCACTCCCAGCTCTCACTCAATCGCGGCCGCAGTACGAGCGGCCGGCGGTGTCGTGCATCTTGATCGAGTCACAAACTGGGCAGCACCGCTCTGGGTCGCCTTAGGTAGCGTCGACACGGTAGGCGTGCTGCACGGCGGGCTAATCGAGCACGGCGGTGGTCAACGTGACACCGACCGGCCGTTTGACTCGGTGTTCTTCCCAGGTCCGCACGGTCCCGGGCGGTGGGCTCAGCACGTTTACTTTCAGTTCTTGGAAGCCGGCATCCGACTGGCACCTGCGGCCGGCAGCGACGCCGACGTCAGCGGCAACCGGCTCGGCTTTCATCGCACCTACGCTCACTGCGGCGACACATACTCACCAGCCCACTGGTTGGCAGCACTCCGCGAAGGTCGCACCGTACTCACCAACGGACCGCTGTTGCGTCCGACCGTGAATGGCCAGTTGCCAGGACATACGTTTCGCGCGGAGTCCGGTGAGAAGTTGTCATTGGAAGTCGCTCTATCGTTGAGCACAGCGCAGCCGATCCAATATCTTGAGATCATTCAGAATGGACGTTCGGTGCAGCAAGTCAGATTGCAGGATTGGGCAGCAGCCGGCGGCCGTCTACCGGCCGTCGAGTTCGACGCGAGTGGCTGGCTGCTGATTCGTGCCGTCGCCGATGACGAGGCAACTTATCGGTGCGCAATGAGCGCTCCGTTCTACGTTGAATTTGCCGGTCAGCCGCGCCGTAGCAAGCAGGCGACAACGTTCATCCTGGAATGGCTCGACGACTTCGCCCGACGTTTCCCCAAGTTTGACGATGGTGAGCTAAAAACCGCGCGACTGTTTTGGGAACAGCAAGCTGCGGACGCCAATCCAGATTAGGGACGCGTGATTTGATTTCTGAATGATGATTTCGGATTGCTGAATTTTGAAGTCTCAGAATCGCGTTTCGATCCGAAATCCGAAATCCGAAATCAACAGGCGATGGTTCACGCTGCCCTGAGTGATCCATCTCATTTATCCCCTTGAGCGATTGTTAGGAATCAGCGACGATTGACGCGGACCACATCGGTCGCGATCCAGTCTTGTTAGCTCGCGCCGCTGCGGCCAAGGATGTGTCAGTCGTGCCCACTACGACTTCCGTTCTAGCTTTCCGGAACTCAAGGCAGCAACTTCATGAATCGCTCACCTGTCGAACGTCTTCTGCCTCAACTCGTTCAAATGTTTCGCGCCGGCGGAATGTCGCGTTGGATTGCCGTCGCTCTCGTCGTTGGCGGAATCGGTCTCGTGCTTTTCCGTCCGGAACTGATCTCGACATCGACGAATCGCAACCATGACAGATCAGCGTCACAGACGGCGACGACGCCAAGGAACAGTGAGCAACAAGTCGATGTACAGCGTGAGCTAATCGAGCCCGGCTCGAGTCGCGCAGATGCCAGCACAGCTGCGCCGGGCGACGGCGGTCGAGCACCTTCTGTCACGCAACGTAATACGACGCAACGGGCAACGCAGGTCGCCGATGAGTCGCCGGCGAGCCAGACGACCGCCGCCGCACGTGCCACCCCCTCCACCGCTGATGATGTCGGCAATAGGAGCGCCGCCGCTGCTGGTGAGTTGTCGCCAGGTCCGTCCGGATCGCTGCGTTCCCCCGCTGGCCTGGTCTACACGCGCGGCAGCCAGCAAGGTCACCGAATACGGCACGTGATGGCACACGCCCGCGACGAACCGAATCGGCCGGGACAACACGGTGTGTTTGCGGAAGATGATCAGACCTTTGTCGTGGCGCTGTTGGACGAAGCCTATCTGAAATCCAAGCAAGGCGGCAAAGATGTGCGGCGGCAGGACGAAGATGGTCGCAGTGTCGTGACCGTTAACATGGGCCGAGTGATCGGCTACGTGGGTGGGCAATCCGGCAATCGTCGGGGTAAACCCGCCGCCAACCACATCCGACTCGTGCTGGAAGACAATCGTGTCATCACAGCGTATCCGCTGATTCCGTGATCTGCTGCCGTGGGCAAGCGTTCGCCCACGTCACACGCCGCCTCTTCCCCTTCAACTCCGATACGATAACACTGCCATGAACTCGACACTCTATGTGGTTGGATATTGCCCAAGTTGCGGTACTGGACCGCTCGGTGTGCGCATTTGTGGGGGCTGCGGCCGCCCTAATGTGCTGTGCGAGGAGTGCGACGCATTATGGTTGACGCCGGATGTGACGGGACGTCCCGTGTTTCCGCGGCAACCGGATCTGCCCTGCCCGGCCTGCGAAACAAGCCTGTTGGCGCCGGGTGCTCATTGGGCATCCTTCTTCGAACTGGAAGCTCTCGGCTGGGAACAAAGAATTATCGACGTTGGTCGCGCGCTGGGCTCCAACGATTCCTAGGCTCGCCGAGCTCACCGCGACTTCGACAACGCCACCAGAACGCCGACCGTACAGACGCTGAATTCGCTCGCGGATCCTGTTGACGCTCAAACGCTCGCGGCCTCTTCGAGTAGAATTGTGTTAGCTACGATGAGACTGAATGTGTCCCGCTGCTAATTTTCCGCCAGCGGAACGATCAATGGCACGAATGACTTGTCAGAGCTTGGTTTTCGATTCGCCAAAGGGTTGGCCACGCCGCAGTAACCGAAGCGAATGCGGCGAACAACCGATGTTCCTACTGACCGCCAAACGGCGGCACGACAAAACACAACCGACCGAGCGATGTCCACGCGCCGACCACTTCGCCTACCGATTTTCTTAGCGATCGTCATGATCACCATTCTGCTGTTGCTGACAGCCGGTTGGATTGTGATGTCAGTCCGTTCAGCTTTGGAGAGCTCGGCGCGGGCACCACTTTACTGGGCCATGTTGTCCATCGGCGCGACACTATTCGTGCTCGTCCTCGTCGGCGTCGTGATCTACCTGACACTCTCGATCAAAGCGATTAACCTGTCGCGCCGACAGTCGAATTTTATTGACAGCGTTACTCATGAACTTAAGTCACCACTGGCCTCGCTCAAACTATATCTGCAGACACTCAACCGCTTGCAGCCGTCGGAAGTTGAGCGACAAGAGTTCTATCGCGCGATGTTGGACGACGTGGAACGCCTTGATCAGTTGATCAACCATGTGCTCGACGCCGCTCGTCTTGATCGCCCAGTCCCGGAGAGTGGTAAGATGCCAGTCGCTCTCGACGAACTGCTGACCAGTTGCGCGGCCGAGGTTTGTCAGCGACACCGTGTGCCGCTGTCCACAATCCGACTCGACCTCAAACCGTGCATCGTATCCGGCTGGCAAGTTGATCTCGAATTGATCTTTCGCAACCTGTTGGATAACGCAATCAAGTACGCCGGCAAGCCGCCCGAAGTTGTCGTGACGCTCAAGCAGTCGCTGACTGGACAAGTCTGCGTGCAGATTTCCGACAACGGACGCGGTATCCCCTACAACTCACGGCAGAAAGTCTTCGGCCGTTTCGTGCGGCTTGGTACCGAACTAGAACGAGACAAGCCCGGGCTTGGGCTGGGACTATTTATTGTTCGCACCCTGGTGGCGCGACTGCGCGGACGCGTACGTGTGCGGAGCCGGGAAGATAAGAGCGGCACCACGTTCGAGGTACTCTTGCCAGGACAGGTGCAGACCTCAACCGACAGTGGATCCAGTAACGCGGGTCACGACGCCAGCGGCGTCAGGTCCACGGACGCCACGGCCACCTCGAACTCGCCCCAAAATTCAACTCGCAACATCGCCCCTCACTAACGCAGTATCGCCGCCATGGCTCATATCATTCTTGTTGAAGACGAAGACCATCTCTCCAAGGGTATCACCTTCAACCTGCAGGCCGAAGGTTATCGCGTCACGGCTGTCGACAATGGTACCGCTGCACTCGAGCTGATCTCAGCAGATCCGGCTGACGTCGACCTGGTTATCCTGGACCTGATGCTACCCG
>JAGQPK010000281.1 GCA_020426755.1 Planctomycetales bacterium | reverse complement strand
ATCGTCGGACGTCCCAACGTGGGCAAATCCAGCATCTTCAACTGGCTGGCGCGCCGTCGCTTAGCCATCGTCGATGATATGGCGGGAGTGACTCGCGACCGGATGACGTATCTGATGGAAGCCGACGGCCGTTATTTTGAACTGGTCGACACCGGCGGCATGGGGATCGAGGATCCGGATAATCTGACCGGGCAGATCGAAGATCAGATCAGTACGGGGATTGAGACAGCGGATGTTATTCTGTTCGTCGTCGATACGCGGGCTGGTCTGACGCCGCACGACCAAGAGGTTGCCAAGCGGCTTCGATATATCGACAAGCCGATCATCTGCGTCGCCAACAAGTCGGACTCGGAGAATCTCGATCCGCAAGCCGACGAGTTCTATCGGCTGGGGCGCGGCAAGCTGCTGGTCGTTAGTACTCGAGCGGATCGCAATCGTCCCGAGTTACTCAGCATGATCGTCGAAAGGCTGCCACCGCCGCTCGATGACCAGCCCAGTTCCGAACCGGTGATGAAGGTTACGATCGTCGGCCGACGCAATGTCGGCAAAAGCACCTTCGTCAACTCGCTGGCAAACGCCGAACGCATGATTGTTAGCGAAGTTCCCGGCACGACGCGCGACAGCGTCGATGTGCGATTCCAACTTGATGGCAAGGAATTCATCGCCATCGACACGCCCGGTCTGCGCAAGAACAAGAGTGTGCGCACCAACATCGACTTCTATGGTACGCATCGCGCCAAACGGGGTATTCGCCGGGCCGACGTCGTGCTGCTGTTCTTTGATGCGAGTCAGCGAATTAGCAAAGTCGACAAGCAGCTATGTAGCTACGTCGCAGAAAACTACAAGCCGTGCGTCTTCGTCGTGAACAAGTGGGATCTGTATTACAAACAAATGCCGACGGATCGCTGGGTCACGTACCTGCGCGATACGTTTCAAACAATGTGGCATGTCCCGATCGCGTTCGTCACGGGCCAGACAGGTAAGAACGTCAAGGCGCTCCTGAATCACGCCCAGATGCTGTTCAAGCAGTCGCTGTCCCGAGTTTCAACTGGACAGCTCAATCGCTTGATCAAGGCCGCGATCGAAGCCACTCCGCCACCGCTTCACAACCATCGCCGACCCAAGATTTTTTACGCGACTCAAGTCGGCATCCAGCCGCCAACGATCGTTTTGGTCTGCAACGATCCCAAAGCGTTTTCACCAACGTATCGCCGCTACTTGCTGGGCGTGCTCCGCGACCAACTCTCCTTCGGCGAAGTTCCTATCAAGCTCTACCTGAAGCGACGAGCCTCCTCCGACAAACGGAGTGATCTCGAAGATCCAGACACCACGCCCGCCGAAGACGTGCTGGAAGAAGTCAACGACTTCGATGAACTGGAGCGATTCCCGCCAGATGACGACGAGTCTGATTTGTCCGATATGCAGTTTGAAGCGTGATCGGGAATTCGAATATCGAATGTTGAATATCGAATTCTGAATGTTGAAGTCTTAGCGAGTTATCTGGTACTTGCACTTCGTACTCAGTGAAACGGTACTCGTACTCGATTCATTCGTGCCGCAAATAAACGACGCTCAGCACTCAAACTGGGTCAAAGCGAGTACGAGTGCCGCTCTGCTGAGCACGAGTACGAAAGAAACGCGAAGTAGCTCGCAACGTACTACGAGTTTGTATTTAGCAGCACCCAGACGATGCGTTCCAGGGCATCCACTTCCTTGCCCTTGGCGGCTTCATAGATTGCTTTCGCTTGCTCAAGTTCGGCACGGGTTGGTTCGCGACCGCTGACCAGCAAGTAGGCGTGCCACATTTGCTGTTCGGGCGTGAGGTTCTGCTGGTTTGTCAGCGCTCGTACCGCGACGAGTTCTGCCATGGGCATTAACTGGCCAATTGCTCCCTCAGGCTGAATGGCCTTCGCTCGCTCGCCTGGTTTACGATAGGCACTTGCATCTTGTTGACGGCTACCCAGCAGATCAGGTTGATGACCAGCGTCTTCCGGATTGGTGACGCGTGGCTTGCCGCCCTGGACAAGCCAGTCCAAGCCTTGCGATGCATCTTGGAACAGCACTGGACGATAGTACGAGCGGCTGAAGTAGGCCACAGAGCCACCGTCGGGGAAATCAAGTTCATTGCGGGCGGTCATCACGTCCGAGCGATCAAATGCGTCGCTTAACACAATCCAACGCTGCAACTCGCGCAAATCGTAGTCATGGGCGGCGATCTGCTCACCCAGCATATCAACGAGTTCCGGGTGTGAGACGGGGTTCTGCCGTGAAATATTGTCGACTGGTAACGTGAAGCCGTAGTTGAGCGCGGCTGCCCAAAGCCGATTCACAACAGCAAAGCCAAGTTGGGGCGTGCGCACCAATACATCCGCCAACGCGGCGCGAGGCGCGACGTCGCCATCGCTTGGTAGCGGATTACCACGCAAGTCGGCAGGCGACACGGACTGCGATTCGCCTGCAGCATCAGTGTAAGCCAAAGTCGGTTGCGATTCGTTCTGATCGATAATGCGGCCGCGCCCGACGCGCAACGCCGAAATGTCCAACGGCTGGAACGCGGAGGCAATTTGCCAGAAACGCTCCTGCGGCGTGCCGTTCAGCGGGTCGGTGTGACACTGAGCACATTGCAACCGTTGGCCCAGCAGCACTCGGCACGCTTCACTCGCAACTCGAGTGGCCGTCTTCTTATCGTCTCGATCGACTAGGGCCAAAAGATAGTTCGTAGCAGCATTGAAATCGGCTTCGCGCGGTTCGTTCGATCCTGTCGCCGTCAGCAGCTCGTACGCAATGCGGTCAAAGCCCAACCCTGACTTGATCCGATCTTCCAAGTGCCGTTCCAAACCAACTCGGTAAACTCGCGCATTGCTCGCCGAACCATGCGAACCGGACAGCAGCCAACCTGACCACTGCCCCGACCAGTAGGCGGCATATTCATCGGAGTAGTCCGGACCCAACAACTGCTCAAGAAATTCTGCTCGGCGGGTGGATTCAGCAAGCCCAGCCAGGATCGTCAGTTCTTTTCGAGTGGCGGAGCGTCCGAACAGATAGCCTACCGCACGTTGTGCCCACTCCTCGTCATCCACAGGCGGTGCAGCCACAATCCCGTGCGACTGCCAGCTGCGGCGCAATTGTTCGTTGATCTCAAGGATGATCGAGTTCGCATCATTCCGTGCTAAGCGATCCCGCCGACGTGGCAGGAGCGGATCACGCGGTACGCCGATCTCAGCCGGCACGTCCGACGGCACCGCTTCGACCGCTGGCACCGTGGCCTCCGAATTGTCATCTGTTGGCGTCGAATCGTTCCCGTCTGCATCAGGAACATCATTCGTGTCGTCCGCATCTGCGGAGTTCACATCATCGACGACCGGGTGATCACCGTTCGGTTCCCGCGGCGCAACCCGATCATTACCAGTCGCTGCAGGCCGATCAGCCGGTACGTCGCCCGGTCGCGGAGTTCCTTGGGCCACCTGCTGCGCGTCGTGATTACGAGATCGATAGATACCGACTCCGATCAGCAGCACGAGCGAGGTGCCACTGAGCGCGATCAGCCAGCCGACAAGTCGACGACGCCGATCATGTCGACGACGATCGCGCACCGAACTCGACTTTGCGGCTACGACGACAGGAGCAGCCGTAGGCGCGTCAACTTCAACGTCGGTCGGCTCCACGGAGGATGAACGGGCTTTTTCCAGCGCTCGAGCCTGCAGCGCGCTGTGGCGGCGCAAGATCTGGTCCTTCAAGTCCGGCGGCTTTACGCCGCCCAACAGTTCGTCCAGACAGGCGTCCAGCAACGGATCGGGATCAAATTCAGGGTTTTCGCCAGCGGAGGTCACGCAGTCTTTCCTTCGATGCAGTCTCGCAGTTGCTTCTTGGCGCGCTGCATCAGGTTCTTGGCACCATGTTCGGTAATCTTCAGTTGCTCGGCAATATCAACGCGGGACCGTTGATCGCGAAATCTCATCACTAAAGCCAATTTCGCCCGCGGTGTTAATTGTTCGAGACAACTTTGTAGTGCATCCAGCAACACCTCTCCGTGATCGTTCGAAGCCAGGCGACTCCAATCCTGACTTACCTCCTCCACCTGTTCCACCAACACCATTCGTCCCGACCGCCGCCGGGCCGTGACAAAGCGATTGAAGGCCACCTTCCGCAGGTAAGCGATCGTAGCGGCCGGGCCGTAATTGACGAACGGCTTCTGCAATACGGCCAGGAACGTCTCCTGTGTCAGGTCATCCGCCTCGGCCGGTTTACAGCCCAGAGCGCGCAGGTACCTCCAAACTCCCGCCTGATGGTCTTCGATCAAACGACTCGGGTCCACCGTTCCACCAGGATCGGAAGACGGTAGATCTCGAGCTTGTGACATAAGAAAAAACGCCTGCGCGGTAAGCAATGTACTCACCGCATTCGTCTAGATCCGCCAAAATGCCCTGCCGGGCAGCCACCCCCCTCATTGTAAGCGATCCTCGGGCAGATTTTGACGCCGGTTGCGTGGAATTTCCCGCTGGCGTCGTCCACAGGCGTTCGACCACGGGATCGAACCGATCGGGCTGAGATCAGACAAGATCAGACAGATCGGTCAGATCCGTCTGAACGATCCCACGGCGGCGACCCACCGTTTAGGCGAACAGTTCTTGAATCACTTTGCCACCGTTAGCGATTTTCATCGGGCGACCGCTGCGGCTCATGAAGGTCGTTTCTAGCGAGATTCCCAGGGCGCGACAGACGGTTGCCATCACATCCTGCGATGAGTACGGTTCGGTCAGTACCTGAGTGCCATCCTCATTGGTCTCGCCAACGGCGATGCCGCCATGCATTCCGGCGCCACCCAGCACGATGCTCCAGGCCCGTGCCCAGTGATCGCGACCGGTGTCGCCGTTGATCCGCGGTGTGCGGCCAAACTCACCCATCCAAATGATGGCGGTGTCGGCCAATAGACCACGCTGTTCAAGATCTTCGACCAATGCGCTCATGCCCTGATCCATAACAGGAAGACGCTGATTTTGGAGCGTGGGGAAGATGCCGTTGTGGTTGTCCCATCCGCCGAGATCCACTTCGACGAACGAAACACCCGCTTCGACTAGCCGACGGGCCATCAAGCAGCCGCGTCCAAAACCATTCTCACCGTAGCGTTCGCGCACCGCTTCCGGTTCATCACGCACGCGGAAGGCTTTCATTTGTTCACTGGTCATGAGGCTGAGCGTTTTGTCGAGCACCTTCGCGTGATCCATACCGGCAGCACCACGATCCTGCTTGACGAAGCTCGTTTCAATCAACTGCAACGCTTGCATACGCTGCGCCAGTCGATCGGTGTCGATATCCATCTTCAAGTTACGAATGTCACCGTTCGAATTCACAACGAACGGGGCCCAGGTCATGCCGAGGAAACCGGGGCCGACACTGCCGCCGTCAACTGAAACGAACGGAGGGATTTCGAGGTCGGGACGAGCCGCCGCCAATTCATGTGCGATCACTGCACCGTAACTAGGGTGCTCGACCGTCGGATTCGGCACAAAGCCGGTGTGCATGTAGTAGCGGCCACGCCCGTGATCTGCTTCTTGAGTACTCATCGAACGCACGATCGACAGGTGCTTCATCTGCTCAGCGATCTTCGGTAGATGCTCACAAATCTGCACATCGCCGCTGGTCGAAATCGGATTGAATGGACCGCCCGTCGGCGCTCCTGGTTTCAAGTCCCACAAGTCGATCGTGGCAGGGCCGCCGCTCATCCATAACATGATCGCCGACTTGCGATTCTTGCGTAGCTCATCCGCGTGAACTTGCAGACTATGCCCAAGTGAAAATGAGGCACCAAATAATGCCGAAGCGCCCGCCATGTGTTTGGCAAAATGGCGCCGCGTCATGCCGTGAGGTTGGCTGGAGGCAATTCGATTAAACATGGAGGGTCTCCTCAGTGTTGCAAGATGAATTCGTTACTATTGAGAATCGCCCACCAGAGATCCTGTAGGGCCTCGGCTTGGTCGCCGCCACGCGCCGCTAGCAACTTGCCAGCAACCGCCATTTCGTCACGGCTGGGGCGGCGAGCCAGTCCAGCCATATACAGTCGAGTCACCTTTTCAGGCATTCTCGCATCGGCCCGCGTCAACTGATTGATCAACGACCCCGGTTCTTTACTCGTTGCTCGCGCGACAAGCTCCCCATTGAATAACATCAAGGCTTGCGGAATGGACCCATTAAAAGTTGTTGCTTCATCACCCTCATCCGTCCCGAAGGCCACCACAAACTGCTGCAGCCACTGACGACGCTCTGCTTCTTGCTCCTCGTAGGATCCACGCGCCTTGGCTTGACCAGCCACAATCAGTGACTGATACAACTCTTCTGCCTGAATCTGACGCAAGTAGAAATGCGAGAACTTCGCCACCTCACCCACGCTCGGATCGTCCAATTGGTTATGAGGCCCCATCTCGGCAGACAGCTGATACGGCTTGCTTAACACGATCCAGCGAATCAACTCTTTCAAGTCATAACTGTGATCGCGAAACTGCTTCGCTAATTCATCCAGCAAAACCGGGTGACTCGGTGGCTTGTGTGGCCCCAGGTCGTCAATGGGCTTCGTAAATCCATAACCCATGAACTGCGACCACATGCGATTGACAATCATCTTGTCGAGGTATTCGCTCTCCATCATAAAGCGTCCCAGCTCCAACCGACGGTTTACGTCACCCACGCGTCCGCGTGGATCAATCGGATTGGCGTCTAGGAACACTGGATAAGCTGTCTTGGTCAGAC
>JAGQPK010000280.1 GCA_020426755.1 Planctomycetales bacterium | reverse complement strand
ATCTGTCTGATCTGTCTGATCTGTCTGATCTGTCTGATCTGTCTGATCTGTCCGATCTGTCCGACAGCTCGTCCAGCTTTTGGCGCTGTTCGTCCGTGAGCACATCGCGGTACTGGTCGTCGCGTTCTGCTTGCAATTCGTCCAACTGATTGCGCAAGCGTTGCAAGCGGGCGGCGTACTTCTCGCCCAGTTTATCGATCTTCTCGCGTTGTTCTTCAGACAGCTCCAGTCGGCTGTAGTAGCGGGGCAAGCGGCGGGGGCGGGCGGCCTTCACGGGCTGTTTGGCAATATCGGCCTCCTTGTCCTGAGCGGTGGACCGTCGTGGCGACTTCTCCTTGGTGGTTTCCTTCGCTGCATCAGCTTCCTCTGCTATCGCGACCGCCGCCAGCACTGCGCCCCAAGGGGTGCATGTCGCGGTACCCAACTCCTGGGCCAAGAGTGAACACGGGGCCGCTGCTCCAGGAAGCATGGAATGAAACGCCAGCAGCAACAAGCAACTCAGCCGAAACATGATAGGATCTCCTCGCGCTAGGACGTGCCGACCGCTGAGTCACATACTCAGTGACAACGGCGCGTCAGTTGATACGCGTGAGTATCCAGATTGAATGCATTTCGACAAACAAAGTCGCAAGCCATCGCGCCGTTGGGCGAGGCACAGTCGCGGAAAGACTCGTGACAATCTATTCGTGTTCGAGTTCTTTCTCGGCCAGCGCGATCAAGGCGACTTCTTCCTCGGGCGCTTGAGCGACCAGTCGGCTGCGACTGTACAGGAAGTAGTAGGCGAGACCTAGAAACAGAAAAATCGCGGTACCGACAACGGCCGAGCGATAGCTTGGTTCGCCAAAACAAGCGACCATCGACACGACCGCCAGCAGCAAACCGACGACAGCGCCCGGAATTCCCAAGGGACTTCGATAGGGTCGTTCCATCTCAGGCCGCACCAACCGCAAACGGATAAAGCTGATCAGCACGAGCGCATACGAGATCACCGCCCCGAATACCGCCATACTGAGCAGTGCTGCACCTACTTTGTTCTCCTCGCCCAACGCATCGATAACAAACGCACAACCCAGCCCCACGACTGCCCCGATGATCAAGGCGGTTTGGGGCGCGTGGTGTTGGTTGACAATGGAGATCCAGCGCGGAAAATACCCGGCGCGGGAGAGCGAGAACAGCACGCGACCATAGGCGTAAATGATCGCATGAAAACTGGCGATCAGACCGGCCAGGGCGGCTGTGATCAGCAGACGCCCGAATAGCCCCGTACCGAGTACCGCGACCACACCATCTGCCAACGGTGCTTTCGATTCGGCATACGTCGCAGCGCCACCACCAATGCCAGTGTTCAGGATCAGCGTAAGCACTGACAACACGAGCAGCGTCATGATGCTCCAGATGAGAGCCTTGGGCATGTCACGCACCACATCGTGCGTTTCTTCGGCCGCCAATGGCAATTGTTCGATGGCCAAGAAAAACCAGATCGCAAATGGCAGGGCCGTGAAAATACCCACCGATCCGAACGGAAGTCCGTTAGCCGTATGTCCTGCCGTCGGTTCGATGTTGAACAACAATTGAGTGTCAAACGCGCCCGTGAATAGCGTCGCACCGAAGAATAGCAAGAGCACCGACACGGCGACGCCGGTAATCACCAGGCCAATCTTAAGTGTCAGTTCGACACTGCGGAGATTGATGTAGACGAAAATGCCGTACGAGAGTGTCCACCAGAGAAACGAAGTCCAGTGCGGCGCTGGCGCATTACCATAGATTAGCGTGTTCAGGTAACCGCCGATGCCAATCACAATCACTGCCGGCGAAAGAATGTACTCAATCGTGTCGGTCATGCCACAGATGAAGCCGGCCGTAGGCCCGAGCGCATTGCGTACAAACGAATAGAAACCGCCCGCGTGCGGCAACGCCGCCGATAGCTCGGCAATGCTAAACACCATGCACACGTACATGACGGCCATCAAGATGGTTGCGGCTGCCATGCCCCAAAACCCGGCATGCTTGAGCCCCATGTTCCAGCCGAAATAGTTGCCCGAGATGACCGCGCCGACGCCCATCGACCACAGGAGGATCCAACCGGCGCTTTTCTTCAACTTGCGACGGTGCAAATAATCGTCGCCGACGTTCTCGTATTGAGCCAGCCCGTCTTTACGCTTGGTCATCGCTAACTTTCTGCTACTCGGGAGTCACGTAGGCCGCCGTGATACCACCGTCGACGACGAATTCGGAGCCGGTCATGAAAGACGATTCGTCCGACGCCAAGAAGAGTGCCGCCTGTGCCATTTCGGTCGCCAAGCCGAAGCGTCCCATCGGGATGTGCACCAGCCGGCGTTGCTTCTTCGCTTCGGTATCCAGGAACTTCATCAGCAGTTCGGTGCGGAGCGGACCGGGACACAAGGCGTTGACGCGAATATTCTCTCGCGCATGAATCACCGCCAGCTCTCGTGTCATCGCCAGCACGCCGCCCTTCGAGGCCGTGTAGGCAAGTTGCGGAGTTGCGGCGCCCAGCAACGCCACGAAGGACGCCGTGTTGATGATCGAGCCTCCACCGGCGCGTCGGAGGGCGGGGATGCCATACTTGCAGCCGAAGAACACGCCTTTCAAGTTCACGTTCATCGTGCGATCCCACGTGGCTTCACTGGTCGAGATCGCATCGTCATCATCCGGCAACATGATGCCGGCATTGTTGAAGAGTATGTTGAGCTTGCCGAACTTTTCCTCAGTGCGAGCAACCATTTGTTCACAGTCACCAGCTTGTGAGACGTCCGCACGCACATACTGAGCACGCTGCCCGGCGGCTTCCAACTCGGCGACCAGCGCGTGGCCTGCTTCGTCGTTCAGGTCAACGATCGTGACCGCGGCACCTTCGGCCGCAAATCGCAAAGTTGTTTCTCGTCCAATTCCCTGCGCACCGCCTGTGATCAGTGCGACTTTGTCCTGCAACCGCATCGCGGGTACTCCTCGTTTGTTGCCTGCATACTCGACCGCTCGCGCGGACGTACTCGTTTGTTCATGTTCTAACTCGTCGCGCCGCGCGCCATCCGCACGAGTTCGTCGAAAAGCCGTTGCTGCGCGATATCTCGTTCACTCGACAATTCCGGATGCCACTGAACGGCTAACAGTTGTGGGTGCTCCGTTAGCTCGATTGCTTCGGCCACGCCATCGGGCGCCCGCGCTACGATTCGGCAGCCATCACCCGCGTGATCCACGGCTTGATGATGCCACGAAACACATTCGATTTGGGCGCTACCCATGACGCGTGCCAGGCGTGAGTCTGGTTCGAGTGTCACGTCATGCGGCACGGGCACTCGCGGCGGTAGGCGATGCGGGACAGCTTCACCTACGACGTCGGGTAAATGCGGAATCAGCGTGCCGCCTAGCGCGACGTTTAGTACCTGCAGTCCGCGGCAGATTGCCAACGTAGGCAGTTGCGACTCCAGCACCAAGCGGATCAGCGAAAGTTCGGATTCGTCGCGCTCCACATTGATCATGTAGATCGTTTGGTGTCCACATCCGCCATAACGCGATGGACAGATGTCGCCGCCACCCGCCAGTACCAGTCCGTCGATCCGCTGCACGATGTCCGCCAACCTCGCTTCACCTGGCGGAATCAATACAGGGACGCCGCCGGCACGTCGCACGCTATCGACATATTCATGCGGAAGCGGCACATTGCCTTGATCGTTGACTGCGTAGGTGGTGATGCCGATCAACGGTGAGTGGGTCATTGGTGAGGTGCTGGCCATCAGACTTGGAGCCACTTATTGGAACGTGAGGTGATGGGCTAGATTCTCTCGAAGTATCGCGTGCGTTCCCAATCGGTCACCGCCTGGTCGAACGCATGTTGTTCCGCGCGGAAGAAGTGCGTGTAATGGGCAACGACGTCATCGCCAAAAGCTTGTTTGGCGAGCTTACTCGATTCAAACAACTCGATCGCGTCGCGCAATGTCTTGGGCACACGTTGCACCCCCGCCGTCTTGTAGACATCGCCGCAGATCGGCTCTGGCGGTTCGATGCGCTGCTCAACTCCCGCCAGGCCCGACGCGAGTGCTGCTGCCAGGGCAAGATACGGATTGCAGTCAGCGCCGGGAATGCGACATTCAATTCGCAAGCTCGGGCCATGTCCCACGACTCGGAAACCGGCCGTGCGATTATCGATCGACCAAGCCAACCCGGTGGGAGCCCAACTGCCTGACTGAAATCGCTTGTAGGAGTTCACGGTAGGCGCATAGCAGACCATCATTTCCGGAGCAAACTGCATCCAGCCACCCAGGAACCAGCGGAACGTATCGGAACATTGAATGCCATGAAAATCATCATCGCCGGCGAAGGCGTTCTGCTGGTCATCGTTCCAGAGACTGACATGAATGTGGCAGCTTGACCCAGCCTGCTGCGAATCATATTTCGCCATAAATGTGACGCTCAACTCTTGCGCGTCGGCAAGCTCCTTCAAGCATTGCTTGTACAAGATGTGGCGGTCAGCCATCTCCAAAATATTGGAGTAACGCAGGTTCAACTCGTGCTGCCCGCGCCCCCATTCGCCCTTGGTGCATTCGACGGGAACGCCTGAGTGATTCAAGTGTCGTCGGGCCGCCGCATTCAGCTCCTCTTCCCGCGTGCCTTGCAGAATGTGGTAGTCCTCGATGTAGGTTGCAGCTTGCGGGAGATTGCGAAAGCCTCGCTGGTGTGCCTTGCGATAGGTTTGGTTGAAGATGTAATATTCAAGCTCCGTGGCCGCCATAGCGGAGTAGTTAAGCTGCGCGGCGGCTGCCACCTGCTTGTGCAACAGGGAGCGCGGCGCCTGGTACACTAATTCGTGCGATTGTGTTGAATGCACATCGCAGAAAACGATCGCCGTCCGCTCCAACCACGTCGCACGCCGCAACGTCCTGAGATCCGGCGCGAGATGGACGTCGCCGTAACCCTTCTCCCAGTTGGCGAACTCGTAGCCAGGGACCGGTTCCATTTCCATGTCCACGGTCAGCAGGTAATCGCACGCATGCGTACCCGCACCGATTACTGAATCAACAAAATAGGTCGCGTCGAAGCGTTTGCCGACCAGTCTGCCGTAAAGATCTGGGAAGGCGGCAATGACCGTATCAATCTGTTCGGCTTCAACGTGACGCTGCAGGTCATCAACACTCAGGGGGCCGTGGCGGTTGGGCATAGGAGGGGGAGCCGCGCGGGGTGAGCTGTGTAGGTCTGGAACCGACCGACGATTGTAACCGCGTTCCGTCGTCTTCGCATCGGCCCCACGGCAGGTTCGAATGTTGAATATCGAATATTGAATGTCGAAGTTCGCCGCAACGCGTTAGCGTCGGTTCATGCCCTGGCGCCGAGTTTGATTTCGGAATGCTGATTTCGGATTTTGGAATTAAGAATCGTTGGCGAGTCGTTCCTCAATCAAAAATCATCATTCCTCAATCACTCTCGAACGACTACGGCGACGTGGCTGACTCGAGCGTGATGTCATCAAATCTGATCGTGCCCGTCGCACCGAACAGGCCGATGCCAATTACAGCCAAGCGGGCACCTGGCGGCACGTCGACGATTGCCTCCTCGTGTCGCCAAGTGAAGGAGCCTTGATACGACCCAATTGCCACGTTACCAACCGGTCCTCGATCTTCTCCGTAGAACTCCAAGATGACGCGCGCTGCCTGGTCTTTCTGCCGACCGGGGCGAATACGCTGACCGTCGACGTGGAAGCCGAGTTTCAACTGACGCACTCGTTGGCCATCCACGCCAAACGACTGCAATGCGTGGGCACTGCGACCCATCACCTTGTTCTCGAATTCCATCACACGCTTGCCCTCAGGCGCGTTGTTGGCTGCGACCGCATGACCTTCACGCACGTAGTACCAGCCATCCGGATCCGCTGTCGTTTCATCTAGCACCTCTTCAAATCCGCCGTGCGCCAACTGCGGTTTCGAATTGTCCGGCAGCACTTGACGTTGCGATTCACTTTCACCCGTCATGGGCACAAAGAACGTTGATTGCAACGCCTCGCGTTGGAGCTTCCCGTTCACCTTGGTAAAGCGATACAAGGTTTGTTGAAAACGTTCTCCGACTGGAATGATTAGCATGCCACCTTCGGCCAACTGCTCCTCGAGTGGCTTCGGGATGTTCTCAGGCGAGCAAGTGACGATAATCTTGTTAAAGGGAGCGTGCTCCGGCCAACCCAGATAGCCGTCACCGACCTTGGTGTGAACGTTCTGGTAATCAAGTCGCTTAAGTGTTTCCGCGGCGCGTAGCCCGAGCGGCTCGACGATTTCAATCGAGTACACGTCTTTGACCAACGGACTCAACACGGCCGCTTGATATCCGCTGCCGGTGCCAATTTCCAAGACACGATCGTCCGGTTGTGGATTGAGTTGTTCGGTCATGAACGCCACGATGTACGGTGGCGAGATCGTCTGGCCGTGCCCGATTGGGAGCGCCATGTCAAAGTAAGCTCGGTCGTGCAGGTCGTTTGGCAAGAACTCGTGACGACGCGTCGCGCGCATCGCACTCAGCACCCGCGCGTTCCTAACACCTTCTGCCGCAACGTAGCGCCGTACCATTTCCTCGCGCTGCCGAGCATACTTGTCGGCCGCAAACAGGGGAGTGGTTGCCAGCAAGCATAGCAGTAGTCCGCACCAGCCTGTGCGTTGAACCCAAGCGTTCATCGTTAATTCGAATCCTTGATCTGAGCGAAGTGAAGTACAGTCGCCACAGCGTGCTTGACGCTCGCGGCGGATGTTCGCATA
>JAGQPK010000027.1 GCA_020426755.1 Planctomycetales bacterium | reverse complement strand
CATCCTTCGCGCGACGCTCGTTCTCGAGCGCCCGTTCGGCGTAGGTCGAGAGCAAAACCTCTCGGCGCCGCAAGAGGTCCAGCGTTTGCGGCATCACGACGTCGCGGATCATTTCGAGATGGGCAACGGTAAGTGATCGACTCGTGCGACCCGGGTGGCCTGAGACGAAAATCAACTCCTGGTCCTGAACACCGGCCGCCGACCATTTCAGGAAGTGTTCAATTTGCGCCGGCTTGCCATTTTCGTAGACGCGGAAGAAACAGATATCGAGACAGTACCGCGGGTATTCAAAGTTGTCAGGGTCGCCACCGAAGAACGCGATGTCCTGCTCGGGCGCGAATACCAGTCGCACATCTGTGTAGCGTTTGAATTGGTACAGGTGGTACTGACCACCTTGGTATAGCGTGACGACGTCACTGCGTAGGCCGGTTGCTTCCCGAGCTTCGCTTTCGATCGTGTTGATCACGCCGCGACGGGCCACTTGCGCGTCGGCCGGCGTCATGTCCTTGGTGACGGCTGCGTTGACTTTGTCGGTCACGTCACGGATTTGAATCAGGACGTTAAGCTCCAGGTCGACGCAAGGCAGCTCCTCTTGTTCGGAATTCGCGTAGTAGCCGCTGGCCAATAGATCGCGTTCCGAGGAGCTCATTTTCTGCAACGCATCCGCTCCCACGTGATGGTTGGTCATCACAAGTCCGCGCGACGAGACAAAGGAGCCGGAGCCACCACTGTTGAAACGAACGCTCGAGAGCCGCAGGTGATCCAGCCAAGCAGCCGTCGGCTCGAAGTTGTGTTGCTCCTTCAAGTAGGCGGATGGCACCTGATTGAATAACCACATTCCTTCGTCGCCATATGTATCGTTGTTCACCGTCAAGATCCCCATCAGGCCCAACAGCCAGATCCAGTTTCTCATCAAACCAATCCCTCATTGTTCGGAGTACCGGCTTACGCGCTTATACCGGCTTCAGCCAGTGCGAAAACGCTTGTCCATCGTACTAGTCGTAAGTAGCCGACGTAAGTGGCGGCGGAATTCGAATGTTGAATTCTGAGTTTTGAATTTCTGAATTTCGAGTATCGAGTTCTGAATTTGGGATGTTGAAGTGCATAGGGACAAACCCTGCGCGACTGAGCGGCGGTGAGCGACCGACTGCCCAGTGCGAAGTCGAGCACGTGCAAGTCCGAGACTTCAAAATCAAGATTGGAAGATCAACAGGCAAGATTCGCAGTGATTTCCGCACGAGCGGTGCGCGCGAAAACTCCACGCAATCGGTAATGCCGTTGCATGTGGTCTGCTAGCACGTTGTGGAAAAAAGAATCCGCGTTAGTTGAATTCGGCTTTGCTGAACAGAATCTGCCGATTACATTGTCAGGCCTCAGACGTTTGCCCGGCGTCCGGCCGTGGTTCATCCGCGTTGGCAATTCGCGATGGATATGCGATTGCCGACGACTTGCAGTTCTGCAAGTTCGCCTAGCTTGAACTCACACGAACACATTTCGGCTGATGCAACAGGAGGTTGCCATGACGATTCGTCCCGACGCAGTTGAGGTTCGCTCGATCGTGCGACGCATTTTTTCGGAGATGGGTGTAGCTCAACGCGAGCTCGACGAGATCTCCGAGACGATCCTTCTTGATGAAGGTCGTATCCGAGCGCGTTCGTATCGCTTGGATGACCTGATGGCGATGTGGATGCTGGACATCGGCATCGTGCAATTCTATGACGCGGACGGAAATATGGTCCGTCGTGCCAACCTGTTGTCAGAGATTCATCCGCGGCCCGTTCGCTTAGCGGCGTAAGCAACGGATCGGTCGGGGATCAGACAGGTCTGTCCGATCAGTCAGATCGGCGGGCGGAACTACTCTGCCATGGCGGCCTGGATTGCCTCAGCCAGATCTTGAGCGTATTCGCCTTGCCAGGTTAGACGGCCTTGGCGGTCAAAGACCATCAGTGCCGGAATCGCGCTGATTCCCAGTTGTTTTAGCGAGCTGGCGGCACCGTAGCCGTTGGGCCAGGTGACTTGGTGCCGAACAAGTTGCAGGCGGGTTTCCTCGAGACCGTCTTCTTCGACGGCGGTCAGGGCGATGAACTGAACGGGGAGCTCACTGAGCTCCTGCTGGATGTTCACGAGCTGAGGCATTTCTTGCAGACAAGGCGCGCACCAGTAGGCCCAAGCCACGATGACAACGGCACGCTCGCGCAGGTCACTTGCCTCCGGCGGCGGCCCGTTGATCCAGCCTTGCGCGGAAAGTGGCGGGAGTACACTGCCCAGGGGCAGTGGAACGGTGGGAGGCTCACTTCGGCCGCAACCAACGGCGATCGCCACCAGCAGCAGGAGGAAATGGGCCAAGCGAACGCGCGGCATCGTCAGTTTCCCGGATAGGCGGCGACCTTTTCCACCTCGCTATAGCCGGGATATGTCACCGCGTAGGGAAATTCCGTGGTTCCGGCGGCGCCGTATCGGCCCTGTTTGTCCACGGCCACGAAGCAGATGCCGAGCTCATTTGGCTTGGGATCGAGTGACCGAATGCGGTCAATCACTTGCTGGCAAGCTTCCGTTGGCGTGGCTCCCTGCCGCATGAACTCGACGATCAGAAATGTGGCGCAGTAACGCATAACGTTTTCACCGATCCCAGTGGCTCCGGCGGCGCCGACCTGATTGTCGACGTACAGCCCGCTGCCCAAGATGGGGGAATCTCCGACGCGGCCGGGCATTTTGCCGGCCAATCCGCTGGTCGAACAACCCCCGGCTAGTGTGCCGTCAGCCCCCAGGACTAACAGCGCGATCGTGTCGTGGTTGTCGGCGTTGACGTCGGTTGGTCGCACCTGCCGTTCTTGTTGTGCCCACCACTTCGCGCTGAGTGCCGGGTGGTTCGAGGTGTCAATTGACTCCTGTCCTTCGCTGAGCGCGAAATCCCGAGCACTTTGCCCGACGAGCATCACGTGCGGTGTTCGTTCCATTACGCGGCGGGCGACGCTGATCGGATGGCGAATCCCTTCTAGGCCGGCAACACTGCCCGCTTGGTGGCCGGGGCCGTTCATGATGCATGCGTCGAGTTGCCCGAAGCCGGCCGCGTTCGGTTTGCCGCTAAGTCCCACCGATAGATTGCCCGAGTCTTCGGTTTGACGGATACCTGCCTCGACACCGTCCAGGGGCGAACCACCCGCCTGCAACGCCTTCATGGCCTGTTCGTTGGCCGCTTTACCGAAAGGCCAGGTGGAGACGATGAGTGGTCGTTTGTCGGTCGACATGGCTCGGCTGGGGCGCGGAATTAAAGTGATGGCTGCCGCGACTGCCGCGGACTGTTGCAGAAACGTTCGTCGAGAGGTCATCGATTGGCTCGCCATTCTGCTAGTGGGTTGAAGCTTGCCGCACATTGTATCGCTCAGGTCAAGCTGCGTCACTTGCCCCGTATGTGAGTGTCAGAATCGGGCTCGATTTCGCAATTCAACATCCAGCATCCCCCCCATGTCGGCGTCTTGGGCGAACGATAGTACGCATTGGAGCGTTGTCGCGATTTGTGCGGCGCCGCGGCGGCAGATGAGCGGGGGAACCCGCGCCAATTCATTGAAATGCTCGTATGCGTAAGGATAATGAGACGTACTGGCCATGCGGTCGTGACTGGGAAGATTAATTCCCGTTACGCCTCGAAGCGCGACGACTTGCGTGGCTCCCACGATTAGACGACACTCGGTCGGGTTCTCCTTCGCCCTTGTCGTTTTTTGCGGAGTTTTGCTGCGGTTTGGGCACGGGCGACGGACGTCGTCGATTGCCTCCGTCACCTTTGATTTTCTCCCTGAAGCATTCGAGCCCATCACCTGTGTCGACAAATCCCTATGAAGTTGCCGAACCGGCAGAAGATTTGGAGGAAGTCGAAATTGCGACGTCCCCGGAGCCGGTCGCGGGTGTGAATCCGCCTAAAGAATCGCTGCGAGCCCGTGTTCTCAACAGTTTGGGTTGGGAAGTGGGCGGCCAGATCGGGATGCAGATTACCCGTTTCGGCGGCAACATCCTGTTGACGAAACTGTTGCTGCCCGAGGCGTTTGGCGTCATTGGTCTAGCGCAAGTGTTTTTGATGGCGCTGAACCTGTTGTCCGACGTTGGCTTGACGGCCAGCGTGATCCATCATCCGCGGGGCAAAGACGCCAAATTCCTCGATACGGTTTGGACAGTTTCGATCATTCGAGGTTGGATCCTGTGGGGGCTGACTTGCCTGGGAGCGATCCCGTTCGCTCGGTTTTATGAAATTCCCGAGTTGGCCTGGGTGTTGCCCGTCGCCGGCTTCTCTTCCGTTATTCGCGCGTTCGCCTCGACGAGTATTCTGACGGCCAAACGTGATCTGAGAAACGCATGGTACGTGATCGTCGATTGCGGTTCGCAGATGATGGGCACGATTCTGACGGTTGTCTTGGCGTTCTTCATTCCCTCGGTCGCGGCGTTGGCTTGGGGGTGGATTGCCACGGCGGTGGTTTACACCGGATTGTCATTCTGTGCTCGCGGCGTGCAGTGGAATTGGTTCTGCTGGGATCGCGAGGCGGTGCAGAGTTTGGCTTCGTTCGGCCGCTGGGCAATGGCCAGCAGCGGTGTGACGATTCTGCAAGAACGGGGCGACCGGATGGCGCTCGGCAAGATCGTGACGGCGGCGGCGTTGGGCAACTATATGATTGGTGCCAATTTGGCGACGCTGCCAATGACCATATTCTGGCGGATCCAGCTGGGAATCGCGCATCCGTTTTACTCACGGATTCGCAGCGAGTCGGCTGAGATGCAGCATTCAAAGATTCGTCGGCTGCGATTGGGAGTCGTCTCGACCGTCGGTCCGGCGATCCTCGGCTTGATCGTACTCGGCAACCCCGTGGTACGCCTGATTTATGACGCGCCGTATCACCAGGCGGGCTGGTATTGCCAGTTGGTCGGTCTGGCGTCGTTGGTTCGTGTTTCCACCGATGTCGGCCCGATTTTCATGGCTTACGGGCAAGCACGCATTCACTTTCTCATCACGCTCTTTCACGCCACTGCCGGTGCAGTCGGCATGTTGATTGGGTACTTGATCGGTAACCGGCTAGGGAATCCGGCCGCGGGTGTGCTCTACGGCTTTGCCTTTGGTCCCCTGCTTGCGTATCCATTTCAGATTGCCATGTATCGCCGAATCAACGCGTGGTTTCCCGAAGTCGACGCGATTGGATTGAGTGCCGCGGCGCTCGTCGTGGTAGCTCAGGTATATGGGCTTATTTAGCGGGGTTAGGGGCCCTGTTTGCAGAATTCAGCCCATTGGAATCGAAGTTGCTAACCGCTAAGATCAACTGCTAAGCGAGCCCGGCAAACTGTCTGTGGGCATGTTTTCGCAGCGATTTTGTTTGCTCGTTATTTCTTGTCATCCTTGAGGTCACATTCACCATGGAACTGCTCGTACCGATTGCGTTGTACGGTTGGCTGCCCGTGGTGTTTTTCATCTTCAATGGGTTTCGCGGTCATCGTGGGATTGCTGCTGCGTACGTGATCGCTTGGCTGTTTTTGCCTTCGACGGGAATTCCTTTCTCTGGATTGCCCGATTACACCAAGGTGACGGCGACCACGATCGGCACATTGCTGGCCATCATGGTGTTGGAACCGCGTCGCATCTTTGCCTTTCGTTTCCATTGGGTCGACCTGTTCATGGTCGTCTTCTGCCTGTGTCCGCTGGCCTCGGCGATATCAAACGGCCTGGGGTTGTGGGACGGTGGCTCAAACGTCTTGAATTTGATTTTGCCCTGGGGACTGCCTTATTTGTTTGGGCGGCTCTATTTCGACTCGTTTGACAAGTTGACGGACTTGGCGAAGGCGATTTTCCTGGGCGGCCTCGTCTATATCCCGTTCTGTTTGATTGAAGTGCGGATGAGTCCGCAGTTTTACAATTGGACGTACGGCCCGCGCATGAACACGCTCCACTCGTACCGCTACGGCGGCTGGCGTCCGGTTGTGTTCTTGGAGACCGGGCTGGAGTTGGGCATGTGGATGACGGCGGCGTCACTAATTGGAATTGCACTTTGGTATAGCGGCGCAATTCGTCGGATCAACGGCGTGCCATTGCGATACTTACTCGGCGCCTTGTTGCTGACAACGCTGCTATGCAAATCGACTGGTGCCTTGATGCTGTTGATCTTTGGTGCCGGCGTCCTAATTGCTGCTCGAATGATTCGCCATCCTTGGCCGCTGTATGTCGCCGTGATGATTCCGCTCTGCTACGTAACGGTGCGAACAGCGAATTTGAATGACGGCTCGCAGGTGGTTCAGCTTTCCAAGGCCGCATTCGGTGCCGAACGAGCTCATTCGCTCGACTTCCGCTTCCAAAACGAAACCCTGCTGGTGCAGCGGGCGCTTGAGGCGCCGTTGTTTGGTTGGGGTGGTTGGAATCGCGAGAAGGTGTTGGATGAGTATGGCGAAGACACGACGATCGTCGATGGTCTCTGGGTGATTCACTTTGGCAAGTACGGCATGGTGTCACTATTGTCGCTGTTGGGAGCATTCCTAATTGCCCCGACGATCGCCTGCAAACGCTTCACACGTAGCAGTTGGCGATACGCCGAAGTGGCGCCCACCTTGGCCATCGCGCTACTGCTGTTACTTTACATGATCGACTGTCTGCTCAATGCGATGGTCAATCCCATCTATTCTCTGTGTCTGGGGGCAATCGCCACGTTGGCTTTTGCACCGACGCGACTGTTGGTTAACGAACCGGCCGAAGACGACGAATACGACGCCGCTCCGGCAGTCGTGGCGGCTCGGCTTTGGCCGCCGCGGCCCGCACTCTGGCCTGTGCCAGTAAGTGACGTGGCACTGTCAGCGGCCAACGATTCGACGGAGTGGCTCGAAAGCCAAACCAACGAAGATGAGGATCAGCGATGGGAGGGTCGGGACGGGCGGCAGCGGTATTTGCCGTCGACCGGCGGCGCGATGCGGTAAGCGTCGGCGCTAGTTAACGAACAAGATCGGCGACCAAGCAGTATTGGTTCGCGGGTCACGCGTGTTGGGGGATGTGGGTGTCCTGGTCGTTTTCACAATCGAACTGAAGCTGAGCAGAATCGCCACGCAGCCGAATCACACAGCAACTTCAGTTCACGAGCACAATCAACCGTCTTAGTACCTGCGGATGGACAACAAGATGACACAAGGCAGAATGCAAATTGCACCGCAAATTCCCGGCCCCATGATGGACAAGCGGGTGATCACGATTTCGCGCTCTCAGCGGCCGACGAACGAGGAGGACGGGGACGATCCGTTGTTGATCAACGTCTTGCGTCGTCGCTGGATGCTGCTTTCGGTCTGCATGTTGTTGAGTCTGATCGCAGGTGGCCTGGTCGCCAGCCGCTTCCGCATGCCTAAGGCAGTCACGACTGGACAACTGCGTTACACCGCGCTGCCGCCGACGTTGCAGGGCATCTACACCGCTCCGCAAACACTGGAGCTGGTCGAGATCATGATGTCGAACGAGAAGATGGCCGAACTGGCTCAACGCTGCGGACTGCAAATCGATCCGAAGGTGCTTCGCGAGCGTTTTCAGGTCGAAGCGAAACGCTACTCGAACATCATCGACGTCGAACTCCGTTGGAAAGAGGGCAAGCAGTCGATCGACATGGTCAATACGCTGATGCGAATTGCCTGCGAGACGACAGCCGCCAGCCGCAAGGAAACACTCAGCCAATATGAGGCGGAAACCAATCTGCAATACGCGGCGTCGAACGAGCGTGTCGTCCAGTTGCGTGACAAGGTGCTCCAACTCCGTCAGCAACGCCAGGCTCGTCTCAATGGCGATGGCCTGGGTGGCGAAAACGACGTGAAGCGGCTGATGGACCGCTTGGCTCACACCGAAGACGAAATGGACCAGTTGACGCTGGAACGCGTGTCGCTCAATCGACAGCTCGCTACACTCAAGAGCGAAGTGGAAACCGTCCAAGGGCAGATTCGCCAAGAACTGATCAAGGGGCGTCGTCAGCAGGTGGCGTCACGCAAACGGATCTGGAGTCCGAACAGCGATAAGTACGTGCAGCTCGAAGAGCTGGAAAAGGAGCTCGATGTCTTTGTCGAAGAGAATCAGCTGCTGGACTACGTGACGTGGCGTGCGAAACTCGAGACTGTCGGTTCGATGTTGATCGGCGAATTGGATCCGGCGAGCTTGGCGGCAGTGACCGTGCTGGAACGTCGCCTGGCCTTCAACGAATCGAAGATTGAAGAGGTCGAATTCAAGTTGTTGCCGATGGATAGCACTTGGACGACGTTGGAAAACCAACGCGAATCCTTGGAACGCCGCTTGGCCGACGCCCTGGGTTCGTCCGATGTGGCGTCGACTGAACTCGACGAAGCCGAAGCACAACTCGACGAAGCCATGGAAGCGCGTTCGAAGCTGTTGGATCACGTCAATGCGATTCGCCGCGGCTCGGATACCGAATTCAGCGAAATGGGTGTGTTGACGCCTGCTTCGTGGCAGACGACCGAAATGAGCGAGGGCAAGCTGAAGCTGTTCGTCTTCACATTCAGCGGGTGCTTCTTCCTGCTCGTACTGCCCGTGTTCGCTCTGGAACATTTCTTCCCGTCGGGAGATCCGGCGGATGCGGCTGCCAAGGCGATCGGCGTACCCCGCGTTAGCCGCGGCACCTTCCTGTCGCAACGCGTTAGCGGAGAGCGTCGCCAACTGCATCCGGTCAACAGCGAAGCCATGCGACTGTTGGCATTGCGTATTCAACAGAGCGTGCCGGGAGCCGGATCGCTGGTGCTGTTCAGCGGCTTGAACCACGAAAAGTCCGCGATCCCGATGATCAGCTACTTGGCCGAATGTTTGGCCCGACGTGAGGAACGCGTGCTGATTATTGACGCCTGCGATCGTCCACAAGATTCACGTAGCCGCTCGATGAACGAAGACAGCGTCAATTCGATGATGGCGAACGGACAATCGTACACGACGAACGTGTCGACAACGGGTGCGGCGGTGAGCGACGCTTCGTTGCCGGCCAATGTCGGTGACGTCGACCCGTCAGGGCTGATTGGCCTTTCTGACTTCCTGAATCATGCCAATGTATCCCCGGATGACATGATCTGTCCCACGTCGATTCCGGGCGTGGACATCATTTCCAGCGGATCGTCCAGTTTCCCCAGTGAGGGTTTGGCGTCCAGCAGCCTGACGACTTTGTTGGGTGAGTGTCGCCAACGCTACACGATGATTTTGGTGGCCGGACCTTCCACGAATCATCCGTCGGATTTGCAGATGATGTCGGCACGAGCCGACGGCATCTTGTTCACCGTTCCGCCCACCGGCCGCTTCACCGGCAACGGCGAAGAGGTTGTGAAGGACCTGTTGGGGATGGGTGCACCCGTGATCGGGATTGTGAGCTGATCAGATCGTCAGGTCGCGACTCGCTTAGCAGTCGCGACGCGCGGACGTCGGTCAATCTCGTAAGGGCTTGACCGCCCAGATCCGCAGGCCACTGGACGGCCGGATGTAACACACCGTTCGTAACTAGCACAGCTTGGACTACATCTCGTTGGTTTAGTGGACGCGGCAGTCTCGTGCCCTCGAACTGACCGCATCGTTGATACGTGAGCTTTCATGTCGGCATCCAATCCACGCCTGTTGTACTTTGGCGCTCGTCTGCCGGCACGGTCGGAGACGTTTGTCTATCGCGAGGTCTTCGAATTGAGGAAGCGCGGTTGGCAGGTGTTGGTGGCCAGCGTGCACACGCCCGAGCGTGGGCTCGGCAGTGTCAAGCTGGATCGACTCGCGGATGAAGTCATCTGCATTTACGGTAGCGGTTGGGGGCGACTGTTTCGGGATGCGGCGACGACTTGTTGCGCCTCGCCAAGGGCCGCACTCAAGGTGCTGAGACGAGCCATACTGGATGCGGTCACTGGACGAAGTGTGCCGCTTTTCAAACGACCCAAACTGATCGTCCACGCAATTGCGGCTCTGGCCTTAGAACAGCGGTGCCGCGATCAGGTTGTCGATCACGTGCACGCCCACATGGCGCATGTGCCAACCGGCATCGCCATGTATTGGGCCCTGTTTCGCGGTATCACGTTTAGCTTTACGGGGCACGCCGCCGACCTATTTCGCGATCAGTCACTGCTGCCTGCCAAGGTGCGTCGAGCCGCTTTCGTGGCTTGTATCAGCCACTGGCATCAGCGTTTTTATCAACGTCTAACCCCCGACGTCGATTCGGCTCGTCTGCCTGTCGTCCGTTGCGGTGTGGACGTGCCACCGCCGCGACATCAGGAAATTCACGATGACGGGCGACCGTTTCGTGTGCTCGGTGTTGGTCGGCTGGTTGAGAAGAAGGGATTTGAGATCTTGGTGCGTGCCTTGGCCGCACTGCGAGATCGCCAAGTTCCCGTCGTTTGTCGCATCATCGGAGATGGACCTGATTTTCCGGTGCTGAACGAACTAGCTCGCAGTTTAGAGCTAGGTGAAGTCTTGCAGTTTCTTGGTGCTCGAAGTAATCAAGAAGTTAAGGAGGAAATGCAGAATTGCGACCTGTTTGTGTTGCCTTGCCGTCGCGCCGAATCGGGGGATCGCGATGGCATTCCGGTGGTCTTGATGGAAGCGATGGCGGCCAGTGTGCCGGTGATCAGCGGTGACATCGAGACAATTCGAGAGCTGGTGCAACATGATCGCACGGGGTGGATGGTGGAGCCGGACAATGTTCAACAGTTGGGTGCCGCAATCGAGTTGCTCTTGGGCGACAACGCGCGGCGGGAACGGTTGAGCAAGGCCGGACGTGAGTTTGTCCAGCAGGAATTTTCCTTACCGCAAAACGTGTCACGCTTGGCCACCGCTTTTCGCGCCGGCCTGGCCGCACACGACACCTCGCGGGCCCCAGCCCGATCCTCGGAAGTAAAGGCGTAACTGCATGCACCGCGCATATTGTCTGATTAGCCCCTGTCGCAACGAAGCTCGCTTCCTGCGCCGAACACTCGACAGCGTGCTCTCGCAAAGTGAGCTGCCGCAGAAGTGGATCATCATCGATGACGGCTCCACGGATGAGACCGGCGAGATCCTGCGAGACTACGCGGCGCGATTTCCGCTCATCCAAGTTGTCTCGCGACCCGATCGCGGTGCACGAGCCGTCGGGGGCGGCGTGATCGAAGCATTCAACTCGGGCCTGAAACAAATCGACTTGGACGACTTCGATTACATTTGCAAGCTCGACATGGATCTCGATTTGCCTCCCACCTACTTCGCCTCGCTGATGAACCGCATGGAGGCGCAGCCCACGCTGGGAACCTGCAGCGGCAAGGCCTACTATCCTGGACCTGACAACGTCGACAAGTCTTTCGCTGGCACGCTGATCAGCGAGGGCATTGGCGATGACATGTCCGTTGGGGCGGCGAAGTTTTATCGGGTGAAGTGTTTTCGAGAAATCGGCGGCTTCATCCAACAGGTGATGTGGGATGGGATCGACTGCCATCGCTGCCGCATGAATGGTTGGGGAGCTGTCAGTTGGGACGATCCGGAACTGCGGTTTATTCATCTGCGTCCGATGGGCTCCAGCCAACAAGGCATCCTGACCGGACGGATGCGTCACGGCTTCGGACAGTACTTCATGGGCACGAGCCTGCTTTATATGACGTTGAGCGCCGTATTTCGGATGTCTCATCGACCGCTGGTTGTCGGCGGTGCAGCCATGTGGTGGGGCTACGTCCGCAGTTGGCTCAAAGGACTGGACCGCTATCAGAATCTCGAGTTTCGGCGGTTTCTCCGCCGATACCACTGGCTATGTCTGACGCGCGGCAAGAAGCGAGCTGTCGAGCTCGTGCAGGCACAGGCTCGTGCCTTCGTCGCCACGCAAGTCAAGGCTCCCAAAGCGAAACGTGACGTGTTGGTCCGTTCCGAATAACCGGTTGCCAGCTCACTGACGCTCAGTTGTCTCATTCCTTATTACTCCGGAGTTTTCGCCGGAGCCATCTTGGAGTCTACACACGTGAAGACCTTGCTTGTGACTGGCGGCGCCGGCTTTATCGGTGGCACATTCGTGCGGCGGTTGGTTGGCGCCGAAGCTTACCGAATCGTTAATCTCGACCTGCTGACCTATGCCGGCAATTTGGCGTCGTTGCGGGACATCGAAGCCGCGTCGCACCATGTCTTTGTTCACGGCGATATCCGTGACGGTGCGTTGGTGGCACGCCTGCTGGATGAATATCGTCCGACGGGTATCGTGCATTTCGCGGCTGAGTCCCACGTGGATCGCTCGATCGGTGCTCCGGCCACGTTTATTGAAACGAATGTCGTCGGCACACAGTCGATGTTGGAAGCCGCACGCGGTTACTGGAATCAGCTGCAGGGCAGCGAGAAGTCCGACTTCCGCTTCCTGCACGTGTCCACCGACGAAGTTTATGGCTCGCTAGGAGAAACGGGCAAGTTCACCGAAGAAACACCTTACGCGCCTAATTCGCCCTATTCTGCCTCGAAGGCGGCCTCCGATCATCTGGTGCGAGCATACCACCACACATATGGCATGCCCACGCTGATCTCGAATTGCTCGAATAACTACGGCCCGTTTCAGTTCCCAGAGAAACTGATTCCCCTCATGATCCTCAATGCGCTCGAGGGCAAGCCGTTGCCCGTGTATGGCGACGGAGCCAACGTGCGTGATTGGTTGCACGTCGAAGATCATTGCGAGGCCCTGCAGGCGATCTTGGAACGCGGGCGTCCAGGGGAGGTTTACAACATCGGTGGGGATGCTGAACGCACGAATTTAGAGGTCGTACACGCGATCTGCGCTACCGTCGACGAACTGCGTCCAGAACTTACTCATCGGCCATGTACGAACCTGATCAAGTTTGTCGCGGATCGCCCCGGACATGATCGCCGCTATGCCATCGATTCGTCCAAGTTGCAGGGCGAGCTCGGTTGGCGACCGCGGCATGAATTCGAATCGGGTATCCGCGCCACGGTCGAATGGTATCTGAGCAACGATAGTTGGATCAAAGCGGTTACTGACGGCAGCTACCAACGAGAGCGGCTCGGATTAATCCAGGCCGGCGACGGCGGAAGTTGGCAAGCTCAGACTGTACCTGCGGACGCCTACCAGGAGGGGCCGATCGAGGGCGTCGAGATTCGTTCGTTGCGTCGCTTCGGAGATCAACGCGGTTGGTTGGTCGAGTTGTTTCGTAATGACGAATTGCCTGCCGCTCTGCATCCGGTGATGGCTTATGTCAGCGAGACCAAACCAGGAATCGTGCGTGGGCCGCATGAGCACGTGGACCAGACGGATTACTTTGCCTTTGTCGGCCCGAGTACTTTCGAGTTGCGGCTTTGGGATTCCCGCCCGGGATCGCCGACGTATGGTAACTACATCTGCCGCTTGGGCGGTGTGGACGAACCGATCACGGTAACAATTCCACCCGGTGTGATTCATGCGTATCGCAACGTTGGCGACGAATCGGGGTGGGTTTTCAACGGTCCGAATCGCCTGTATGCCGGCCAGGGCAAACGTAGTCCGGTGGACGAGATCCGCCACGAAGAAGATCCTAACTCGCCTTATCAGGTGGACTAGCCATGGCAATTAATGCATCGAACTCGCCGGCCGGCACGGGTGTGCAAACTCGCAAAGGCATCGTGTTGGCCGGGGGCTCCGGCACGCGGCTCTATCCTATGACGCGGGTCGTGAGCAAACAACTGCTGCCGATTTACGACAAGCCGCTCGTTTACTATCCGCTAGCGTCGCTCATGTTGGCGGGAATTCGTGAAATTCTGGTTATCTCGACGCCGCACGACATCGGCGGTTTCGAACGACTGCTGGGCGACGGTTCGTCGCTGGGTGTGCAGATCGAGTACGCCGTGCAGCCAGCACCGGAAGGTCTGGCACAAGCGTTCTTGATTGGCGCCGAGTTTATTGCCGGTGAACGCGTGGCGCTCGTGTTAGGCGACAATATCTTCTATGGACAAAGCTTCGGCAAGATTCTTCGCGCGGCGGCGACAGAACCCAGCGGTGCGACGATTTTCGCCTACCCCGTCTCGGATCCGGAGCGTTACGGGGTGATCGAGTTCGATGCGCAAGGTGTCGCAATCTCGTTGGAAGAAAAACCAGTTAAGCCGCGTTCGAATTTTGCGATTCCGGGGCTCTATTTCTACGATGAGCAAGTCGTGGAAATGGCGCGTGGCTTGAAGCCGTCGGCACGCGGCGAATTGGAAATCACCGATCTCAATCGGATCTACCTGGAGCGAGGCCAGCTGCACGTCCGCGAACTGGGACGTGGATTCGCCTGGCTCGATACGGGCACACCGGATTCATTGATGCAGGCGGCAAACTTCGTGGAGACCATCGAGAAACGCCAAGGGCTGAAGATTGCGTGTCTCGAGGAGATCGCGTTTCGGCTGGGATATATCAACCAGCAGGATCTTTTGAAGCTGGCCGAGGGGCAGAAGAATGCCTACGCCGACTACCTGCGAAAACTGGCGGCTGGCAACTAGCTCCGCCCCACTCGTCGCTCGTTACTTCTTGTATTCGATCAGCTCTGATCGTCGGCCGCGCCAACGATTGCGCCAATAACTGATCTGCCCCCAGCATTGTGGCCAGTTCGCGGCAATGCACGAGAGGCCATAGAGCAGACACTGCGCCCAGGTATCGCCGGCCGCGCGGCGTCGCCAGCGAGCTGTCCGCCAAATCTGCAGCGGATAGATCAGTAGGCCCAAGAGCGTCCAAGGGCTCAACAAGACGGCCGTCAGCAACACGATTAGTGGCCAAACGATTGCCCACACCCAAATGCGGCGTGATTCCCGTACGCAGTGCCGTTCCGGCGGCGCACCATGCATTGCGGCGCCTTCGGCATAGGCGTGGCCCGCTCGTTCTGCTCGCTTCGCCCACTGCCACAAGCGTGTCATGGCTGCATCATGTAGGGTCATTTCGGCATCGATACGCTCGATGAACCAACCGTCCTGCCGTAATCTCACGCAGAGTTCTGGTTCTTCGCCAGCGATTAGGTGCGGGTTGTAGCCGCCGACTTTGACCCACGCCTGGACCCGCATCAACGCGTCACCGCCGCATGAGCGTGCGCGTCCGATAGGCGTATTCCACTCCATGTCGCAAATGCGATTGTAAATCGTTTGTTCCGGATAGCGTTCGCGGCGGCGACCGCAGACAACTCCCAGTTGAGGCTGTGCATCGAGCGTGGCCTGCGCCGTCGCAATCCAGTTCGCATCCAGTTCACAATCGCCGTCCAAGAACTGGACGAACTCAAGATCGGGATAGAGCTCCAACAGCTTCTCACAGCCGGCGTTACGCGCTCGCGCGGCCGTGAAACCGGTGGAGGTGTCGAGATTCACGACGGTGGCGCCGCGCTGTTCCGCTGCGCTAACACTGCCATCTGTCGAACCAGAATCCACGTAAACGACTCTTGGCATGATGGTCGCTAGCGAATCGAGGCAGCGTTCCAGTCGCGTTCCCTCATTGCGGCCAATGGCTACCGCGCCGACGCGTCGATGGGTGTTCGACGTTGGATTCTCCGGGGAATTCGCTGGCATGTTCATGGAATTTAACAGTTGAAATTGTCGCGGTTCGTATAGGAAGGCTTGAATGCATTCCCCCTTAACTGGTATTCTGGGCTACGGCTGATGGCTGGTTAAAGGGGGCCTGTGTTGCTTTGTGAGCAAGATGCAGTGGGGTTTAGGATTAATTAGTTTCTATAAAAAAAACTTGTGCACGCTCATAGGCAACTCTGGAGCCCTTGGGTAACATCAAACCGAAGGGTGGCGGGCTGGGCCAGGATTGCGAACGCCCAAATAACAACATCGAGAAGACTTCAATCGAACTACAAAAGGGTGACCACTAGCAATGTCAAGGGTACTACCTGACGAGTCTACTGAGACTGCGTATCTAGGTACGAAAACAGCGGATTTAGCAGCGTCAATTCTGAAATCTTCGCACGATCGTTATCGCGACAACGAAGATTCGTCGGAGTTTGTCGAGCGTTCAGAGGCGGAACGTCCGACGGATTCGGCGTCTCCTCCCAAGCAATCGGCAGCGAAGGCAGACGGCCCCAGTCTATCGACGGCGATCGGCACGATTCAGGCCGAAGTTCGTGATGGTGTGCAGGATACGCCAGACACGGCGGCCTTGAATCCGCTCACCGAGGAAACGCTGCGGCATGCGATCCCGTACATTCCCACATCGGTCATTTACGCTTGCGTGAAGCGAGTGGTTGATATTGTGGGCGCCATGTGCGGCCTGTTGATTCTCAGCCCGGTGATGGCCATTTGTGCTTTGTGGATTAAGCTCCACGACGGCGGACCGATCTTCTTTCGACAGTCCCGGGTGGGAGAACGCGGCGAGTTGTTCGAAATCGTCAAGTTCCGTTCAATGGTTGTCAACGCGGACTCGCTGAAAGCCGCGATGATGGAGCTGAACGAACACGCTGATGACAGGACCTTCAAAATCTTTAACGATCCGCGTGTGACGCCCGTCGGTCGCGTGATGCGTCGCTTGAGTTTGGACGAGCTGCCTCAGTTTTGGAACGTGCTGATGGGGCAGATGAGCTTGGTTGGGCCGCGGCCAGCATTGCTCAGGGAAGTGCTGCTCTACGATCACGGCGATCTGCTGAGACTTTCGGTGAAACCTGGGCTGACATGCATTTGGCAGGTGTCAGGCCGTAGTCGCTTGGATTTCACGCAACAGGTGGAGCTCGACAAAGAGTACATCGAGAGCCGCAGCGTGTGGAATGATTTCAAGCTGATTGCCTTGACGTTCCCGGCAGTTTTCTGCGGCGACGGGGCGGCCTAGAGTTCGTTGTCCCATCCCGATCACCATGCGCGGGGCATTATTTTGCGTCGCGCGGTGTGAGTCTGTCCGCGACAGCGTAATGTTCTGCGCTGTGACGCAGCGTTGTCTTTATTGCGATCCGGGTTGTGTCACGGCGTAGAGTGTTTAGCGTCGTTAACGCAGTACGGACCGCATGGCGCTCCTCGCAATTGCGGCGATTCAGCATTCCGGA
>JAGQPK010000279.1 GCA_020426755.1 Planctomycetales bacterium | reverse complement strand
GTTGCGTCGCGTAGCGACAGCATGAACTCGTTTACGATTCCGTTTCTCAGATGTCGCTACGCGACGCATGAGCCATTTTGCCGACGCTCACCGGCGATAAATCGCCGGCCTACCGTCAACAATCGCTACGCGATGAACGTTACCCGACTCGGGAGTTTTGTTACGCAGTCTATCCTGCGACGCAGTCTATTGCACGTTGGGCTGCGTTACTGTGCGGCCTTCTTGTGGGCGGCGGTTGTCTCTTTTACGAACCGCAGCAGCAACGGATGCGCTGGCTCGGCCATGCCGCCGTGATTGTAGCCTTCGAGCTCGAACAATTCAGTTTGCGGGTGGCCGGCTTCTTTCATCATGCGCCATAAGTAGGCATTTTCCTCATATCGTCCGAGCATCTCCATATCACGATCTCCCGTTATCAACAGCAGCGGAGGCGCATCTTTGCGGACATGATAAAGAGGAGCCATTTCGTCAACCAAAGGTGTCGTGTCGGCAATTCCACGCTCCTTGCGAATTGTAAAGTGAGTAATCGTGTGGCCACTGTAAGGTATCAATCCCGCCAATTGATTCGCGTCGATTTGATGTGCAGCGAGCCAACGTTTGTCCAAGCCGATCATGCTAGTCAGATAGCCGCCGGCAGAATGGCCGCTCACGAAGACGAGGTTGGGCGAACCACCGTACTCGGCGATATGGCGAATAGTCCATGCCACGGCAGCAGCAGCATCTTCGATGTAGGCCGGCGACTTGACCTGAGGACTGAGTCGATAGTTGGCAGCGACCACGGCGATGCCTTGCCCTTTAAGCGCCGCAGGAATAAATCGATTGCCGGCGGACAAGCCACCACCATGAAACCAAACGACCGTGGGAAACTCACGCGAGTTCTCTGGATAGTAGATATCCAGCTTGCAACGCTCGCGCATCGCGTCTGTCGCCTCCGCATGGTCACGGTACAGCACGTCCTCAACGAGACGGTATCCGGACTGCTCTTCGGCGCGTGCAACGACATGGCCCGCAGCCAGTACAAGACAGCTTAGTAGGATATGTAAGAAGCGTCGCATGTGTCCTCCGATCTGGCGTTTGATAAGCTGACAGTTTACATTCTGTCAGCTCCTAACGCCATGAAGTGAGCCGTTTTCAGAGCATTGTCAACGTTCACGATTGGGGCTCCGACGTAAGCTGCGGGTGGTGCCGTCAAACCGACGCGGATTCGTTGCGGCGAACTTGACATCTGATTAGGGAACGATTGATGGGCCAGCGATTCTGTCTGCTTACTCCGACCGCAACTGGGTATCTACTTAATGATGTCGGTCCCGATTCGGCTGATCTAACGGTTGAAGAAAACTCGGCCGGAGATGTCACCATCAAGAGCCTGACTCGCATTGAGCGATACGAAGATCGCTACGTTGAGGAAGTGCGTGTCGAGTCAGCAAGTTTCCAACGCGTGCTTGGAGTGCTCGGCAAACAGCGGCTTAAATTCCAGCGGATTGGCGACCATGAATTGCGTCTGCATCGCCGCGATTTTAAGAGATTGCTGGAGTTCCTGCAGAATTGCTCTGCGAGCCGGCCCTCGCCGCCCCACCCTGCTCCGACGCCAGCAACGCCCTCACGCGCGGCGGACATCCTGCCGTCTCGCCCCGCGCGAACATCGCCGCACCCTAAACTTGCGACCGTCACGGAACTGACACAAACAGCGCCGATCTTTGGATCCGGCGCTCCTTGTACGGAAGCGGAAAGTTGGCAGTTGTTCTTGAGCTCGGCCTGTAACAAGGCCGCACGGTGGTTCAGCGGCGCCAGCATTCTCGCGGAGAGCGTTCCGTATTATGCGGCTGGCAACATCCTGCTCACCGACAGTCCCACGTCACTTATCAATAGCGTCCCTCACTTGCGCTATCATGACCGGTTTGTGCTCTACACACAGTACGCGCGCGTCGAGCAGCAACGAACAGGCGACATCCTTCGAGCGACGCTCGCTGCACCAGCGAGCTTCCTGATCCTGGATGCTGTGCGCTCACAAGGCACCGCGCAGGTCGTGCTGCTGCACATCCCGCGGATCGACATCGAGTATTGTCGCTGGTTGGACGTAGCAACGTTTGCTCCGGCGGTCGCTGCTGAACGGCAACGCTTCGCAGCTTCGCTGCTCGAATCGACTTGGGTAAAACAGCCGACGATTGAGATCACAACCGATTCGCCACTAACGCTCCGGCCACCGTATGACGAACGAATGTTGACGACATATGTCAACGTTGCTCGATCAACCGAATGACGTCGTCGAGTCGCGTCTCGGCATCTTTCGGGATGGGAAATCGATAGACCCGGCGTGTAACTACCATCTGTGTATTGACCCGTGTGCGCCGCTCAAGCTGAACGACAAGCTCGTGCCGGCCGTCGCTAAGCTCGACTTCCGCCCTACGTTGATGAGTCCACAGTGGCAAGTGAACTCGCTGGTTCGCGAACCAAATGTCGCGTGATGTGAATCGGATCGTTTGATTCGGTTCTCCAAATACGCGGCGCCGCTGTGCTCGCAGCAAGAGATAGCCCGACACAGCGACGGCAGCCACGATGGCCAGGAACGATTCGACCTTGATGAGACGCCAGCAGCAATAATCCCAATCAACACCCGTCGAGCCTTGATAGAGCTCGAATCCCAACTCAAGCAACGCTAACACGATGAGTGGAGCGACACACCAGTTGCGAAAGCGACGCCACTGGTGTTGCTCAAGCTGCTGACACAACTGCAGCGCGGCAGCCGGCGAGAGCTGCCACAGGAACGACGATTCATTATCGGTGGCGGTTGGCATGAACGAGCCTCGCGATTAGCTCGGGCCACCGGCCAGAGGGATTGCGCAATCAGCTGGGGCGTTGCCCCGGAACACATTGCAATTACGCTCAGTGCCGATGCCCTACTATCTCAACTGAGTGCCATTGGGCTAGCGCGTCTTGCGGCGAACTAGCCGGTATTTGCGAAGCGCTAATTGAACAGTGCGTTCCACGTATTGGGGCCGACGATACCATCATCGGTCAGTGACACGGTGCGTTGGAAGGAAACCACGGCGCCCTTGGTATAGTTGCCAAAGATCCCGTCCGGAACTAGCGTCCAACCGAGTTGCTTGAGTCGAGTCTGCACGGCCTCGATGTTAGGTCCAATCATGCCTTGCAGGATTGGCGTGCCCGGATACGCAGGTGCTCCCGCTAGCGAACCCGACATGGTATTACCGGAGGATGATCCGGACGGCGAACCGGACGACGACCCACCGGGTGCGCCCGAAATTGTGCCGTTACTATCGTCATCCGGTGCACTGCCGTAGGAGATCGACGGACGGTAAGTCCCCGGTACGCCGTAGTTGAACACCGGCAGCGGTGGCAGGGGCGTTGACGTTGATGGCGAGGGAAAGCGATAGAGCTTGTACTCGGGTCGCGAACGAATGTAGGGCCAAAAGCCGTTTTGCTTGTAATCCGAGATCCATTGCGTACCGCTATACATCTGCATGTGGCCGTGAACATGTTCGCCGATGGCCTGCATCACAACGACGTCACCTTTGAGTTCGCGCAATGGAGCCTGCTCGGCGACTTCCAGGAATCCCACGGCAGTCAAGCTCGGACCGTAGTCCTTCGCGGAGTTACGCCGCACAAGTGTCACACCGCCCGCTTCGATCGCTTCGCGCACGTACTGCGCACATCGCCTGATGGGTTGTGAATGTGCATTGACGACCAAATGCTGCACCGCAGCGTCCAAATTCCACTTCGCCATTTCGTACTCCCGATGCCGTTCTCAATGTGCGCGATTTGTCTGTTGCTGAGCGACGTTACCGCCAGCGTCAACAAATCGAAACGATCATCGCAGAAGACGCGGCGGTATACCACGTCGACATTTTCGGCAGATCAATCCATAAGTTGCGGCCAATATCAACAAAAAACGACTCGCCGGTTCAGGTACCGCGATCGCAACATCACGCGGCCCCTGTTCGTACCCACCGTCTTGAAATGCAAGCACAAAGTCGCTCGTCGTAAACAGCTCATCTCCATTCCAATCACCGCTGGCCCAAACCGCAAGTTCGCCGGTCTCAAAAGTTCCGGCCCCTACGCTCTGCACGAGATCTGTTGTATTGAATACTCCGTCAAAGTTCGCGTCGCCAACCCAGATTTGGGCAAGTTCACGAATCCAAACAAGCCGGTCCTCGAGACTCACGACGCCATCTTCATTCAGATCGTAGCGGAGGTCGCCGGTGTCTGCCGCGCGAGCCATCTGATCCAGGTCGTCCGGATCGAGTACCCCGTCCAGGTCAAAATCTCCGATCACATTCGGCGGCACGACAGCGTCGTATTCGACGACATAGAAAAGCAGGTTGTCGGCGCGAATATCGTTCCACTCGCCTGCCAGCCCCCGCGGCCAATTCGCCAAACCGATGCCGGCCGCGTCTTGCAGCCCGCCAGCCGCGTTGTCGGGTTCCCATTGACGCGTGGGCTGTGTCGGCAGGTGTCCCCAGTTCTGATAAGCGCCGTCGATGGATGTACCGGCACTACCAGTTCCTTGCCAGAACGAGACTCCGACATTGTCGCCATCACCGTCCCATAACCAGTCGCCTTCATTGGCGCGATCTGTTGCTCCGATCCACACGTAGACGCCGTTGCCGCCATCGGGGGCACGTGTCTGATTGAAATCGCTACTGGGAATTACATCCAATAACGATTGAAACAGCGTGGCGTTTTCCTCAGCCGACTCGATCGTAACCAAGTACCCGTTGATGCCGGCCACCGCTCGACCTACCGCGTCCAGCGCCGCGTCACTCCAAGTCTTGTTGCCCGTGACGATATCATACGTGTGGCCACCGTACTCGAACCTGGAATCCGCAAGCACCAAGGGCGTCCCAAACGCAATGACACAGATAAGCACCGCGGTCGACCGAATGCTATTGCGTACCGTCATGTCAGTCTCCTGGAACTATCTAGGGTTCTGCGATCGGCCGACATTGCCCCGGTTACTCGTTTCGGCAAGTTGACTCGCAATCCATGTTGCTGCTTCCACAAAGCACTTAATGAAACTAGCCGGTCATGATGCGCATCATCGTGTCAATGTCCTGTTGAATCTCCAACAACTGCTGCCGCACCGCATCTTGCTGACGGCGGGGCAGCTTGCCCACCAAGACCTCCTTGCCGTTCTCTTTCGCCAACGCCGCAGCGCGCGACGCAGCAATTGCCAGCCCCTTGAAGGTCTTGAGTACTTCATCCTGTGTTGGTTTCAATTGTGTAATCCTTGCAAAGCGATCTGCCGTTTACGTGAGACCGTCCGAGGTATCACTTGTCTATCACATCCATGGCACCGCCACATGGGGCGTTGAAGGCGACGTACGAAAAGGCAAAAATTGGCGAGCTACAAACCCTCGCATTATGACGAAATGAGCTCCGCATGCCAACGCAAACCAAGTCGTACCGCCAACTGCGATTCATCTTCCTGATGGCAACGTTAAACCTGATGGTCGGTGCAACAACCGCAGCTGAAGGCGATCCGTCAGCGGCTCGCCACAACGTGATTCTCGTCACCATCGATGGCCTCCGCTGGCAGGATGTATTTCGCGGTGCCGACGAGCGATTGTTGTC
Organism: Planctomycetales bacterium; assembly: GCA_020426755.1. GTDB lineage: Bacteria > Planctomycetota > Planctomycetia > Pirellulales > Pirellulaceae > JAGQPK01. Next base: position 1,164 of record JAGQPK010000279.1, on the reverse strand, counting down.
GCATCCAGACGGCGGAGTCAAGGAAACGGAGGCGACACGTGAGGCGTATTGGCGTGATACGGCAACGCAGCGACGTGCGACACTAATGCCCTTTTTATGGCGCGAGGTAGCGATCAAGGGACAACTGTTTGGCAACCGCGATCGCAACAGCAAAGCGCGCGTGCTGAACGATCAACACTTCTCATATCCGGGCTATAGTGAGATTCTGTGCGGTTACCCTGATCCGCGCATCACTTCGAACGACAAGATCTTCAACCCCAATATCACCGTACTCGAATGGTTGGCCCGACGCCCCGGAATCGGGCCGAATGTGGCGGCATTCTGCTCGTGGGATGTGTTTCCATATATCATCAACATTCAGCGATCCGGATTGCCGGTGAATGCCGGCTGGACACCAATCGACATCGCGCACGACGCAAGTGAACTTGCGGCATACAATCGGCTCATGACCCAGTTGCCGCGTATGTGGAGCAGTGTGCGGTATGATGCGTTCACAGCGTTTGCCGCGAAGGAGTATCTCCGTGCCAAACAGCCGCGTTTGCTGTACATGTCGTTAGGCGAGCCTGACGATTGGGCGCACGCGCAGCGTTACGATTTGTATCTCGATTCGATCCTGACGTGTGACCGCATAATTGAAGATCTCTGGCAGTTCGCGCAATCGCTGCCGCAGTATCGCGACAACACGTCACTGATCATTACCGTTGATCATGGAAGAGGGGACGTCGCGGACCAATGGACCAGCCATAAGATTTCGATTCCCGGATCCGATCAGATCTGGATCGCCGCATTGGGCCCCAACATTCCGGCGTCAGGCGAGCGCACCGATGTGGAGGTGACACAAAGTCAAGTCGCCGCCACCGTAGCTCACCTGCTGGGCGAGGACTATGCGGCAGCCGTTCCGGAAGCGGGTCGTCCACTGCCGCTGGCCGTGGACGTTCACGAACCGGCAACGTCGGCCCGTTGAACGACGAAACGCGAGAAACCTACACAACGAAGTACAGGCGACACCGGAAAGATCTTCACATTCCACTTGAATCAAGCTGCAAATCACGTCATCCTGTTACTCGCTGCTGAGTGTCACGCAGGGGTCGAACGAAACCTCTCAAGACAGCTCAAATCTCTTCTATTTCCAGGCACGCGAACTCACGGCTTTCGACTCCCCAG
>JAGQPK010000278.1 GCA_020426755.1 Planctomycetales bacterium | reverse complement strand
TGACGGCAAGCTCACGGCCATCGGCACGGAGACCGCACCGATTGTTTTCACGTCGATCAATGATGACACGATCGGCGGTGACTCAAATGGCAATCTCGACGCGACAGCGCCGCAGCCCGGTGATTGGAATGCCATTTGGATTGATTCGAGTGACGTGATTCTCGATCACGTCGAATTGTATTACGCGGGCAATCAATCGAGTCCAGGCAACAACAGTTGGCACACTCCCGCGTTACACGTCCGCGAAGACTCCGCTCCGCAACTGAAGAACTTGGGAATTCACGAAGCAGGTCAAATTGGCTTGTACGTGGGCGGCACGAGCACACCGCTGCTGCAGAACGTGATGATCGACGGTTCGGGACAAGAGGCCATCTTCTTGGAACTCGAAGCCAATCCGACCTTTGCTGGCGTCCAGGTTGCGGACAACCGCGCCGATCGCATCACATTGCGCACGGACGACAGGACGCTGGATGTCGATCGGGTCTGGGATTTCGACGCAATTCCCGTTCACTTCACGGGCGACTTGAACATTGGCGAAAATGCGCACATTGAGGTTCCGGCTGGCCAGACATTTAAGTTGCCAAATGGCGGGCACCTAGCGATTGCCGGTAGCTTCCATACCTCGGGTACTGCAACGCAGCCTGTCATCTTCACGTCTTACCTGGATGACACGGCTGGCGGCGACACGAATGCCGATGGCGAAACAAATCCTGTGCCCGGTGGGTGGAATGCAATCTTCATCGATTCGAACGATGTTGAGCTGAACAACACGGAGATCCGCTACGCCGGCAATCGATCGAATCCAGGTAACAACAGTTGGCGCGTTCCATCGGTGCAAGTGCGCGGCGGACATCTCACGGCGCAGGGGTTGACGATCACCGACGCCGAAAACCAATCGCTTCAGGTTCTCAATGGTGGCGATGCGACACTCATCGATTCACAAATCTTGCGTAGCGGGAGTACGGCGGTGCTGGTGACCGCTGGCAATTTCCAAGCGTCGACTACGATCTTCGAATCCGGCACGACCGGTGTTCGAGTCGAAGCGACTGGCAACGCAACGATCGGCGGCTCGTCGTTCGAGGGCTTCGCTGGACAAGCGGCGGTCAACGCCACTAACGACGTGGCACACGCCGACTTCCGCGGCAACTGGTGGGGCGATCCGCTCGGTCCAAACGACGCGTCGAATGCTGATGGAGTCGTCAACGATAATCCGAACGGCCAAGCTGTTTCGGACTATGTCGACTATGCGGGCTTTCTGAATCAACGGCCGGTAACGGCAATCGCACCGCGAATTCTTGATGTGCAACCGACCGAATCCAATGCGGTCGTCGATCAAATCACGATGACGGTTTCGACCGATCTGGATCTCACATCAATCAGTCCGTCCGATTTGCGCATTGATGGACAGGTCGTCAGTCAGATCGTGGCGACGGAACTGCTTGCTAATAATCAAGTCGCCATTACGTTCACGCCAGCCATCTCGACGGACGGCACGCACACGATCAGTTTGGGACCGGATATCCGTTCCGCGCGGTCAGGTTTGGCACTCGATCAAGACCGCGACAATATCTCGGGCGAGGCAAACGATGACGTCTTCAATACGACGGTGTTGGTCGACCTGACCGGTCCGAAGATTATTGATCGCAACCTGGCAGATGTAGTGACCAGCACCTTCTCGGAAGTCATTCTGGCATTTTCGGAGGAGATCGCAGCAGGCTCACTGCAAACGACGGACGCGGAACTCGTCGGCCCGGGAGGCGCGATCACGATTTCATCCGTGCAACGCGTCGGTGTCGGGCAAGTGCGCGTGCGCTTTCCAGCGCAGTCCGCGGCGGGCGACTACGAGTTTCGGATTGGTCCGGCGATTACCGACCTGCTTGGCACGCCGATGGATCAGGATGAGAATGGTGCGACGGGTGAAGTCTCCGATGTGTACACGTTCACCGTCCGGTTGCAGCCATCCGACTTGACGCCCACCGACTTGTCAGCGCCAGACACGATCGGTTCGGGTGAAGCGATCTCCTTGTCGTGGACTGTGCAGAACGTGGGCGACGGAACCGCCGTCGCCGCCTGGTCGGATCGCGTTTATCTGTCGGCTGACCAAACAGTGTCAGCCGACGACATCGTGCTGGGCACTGTCCGTCACGATCAGGACGTTGCCGCCGGCGAAAGCTACACCGCAACTCTCAACGCTGCGATTCCGCCGTCGCTGCAAGGTAGCTACCACTTGCTGTTGGTCGTCGATTGGCAGACGCAACTGCTGGAAACGGATGAGACGAACAATTCTCGTAGCCGGCCCATCGAAGTGCAGTTCCAGAAGCCCACTGTCGACTTGCGTGTCAATGCCGTTGTGGGGCCGGACGCAGTGCAGACGGGAGCGACACTCGACGTGACTTGGCGCGTCGTGAACGAAGGGCGTGAAACGACAACGACGGATCGCTGGTCTGATCGCGTCTGGCTCTCCACCGACGAAACTCGATCGGTTGATGACGTGTTGCTAGGTACCGTTGCCCATCAAGGCCTGTTGGCCGTAGGCGTGTCATACACCGAGACCTCCACATTCAACGTGCCGCCCAATCTCGCAGCTGGGCAGTACTACATCATTGTGCAGTCCGATGCGCTCGGTCAGGTTAGCGAGCCTGGCGGTGAAGGCAATAACGATGGTTTCTCGACGCCGCTTGATGTGCAACTTGCTCCCGTACCCGATCTGTTGGTCGAGTCGATCGACTATCCGACCGACGCGGTGCCGGGAGAAACGATTCGAATCAGTTGGTCGGTTCGCAATTCGTCGAGTGTAGATGCCGGCGGTGCGTGGCGTGATCGCGTGTACTTGACGGCCGACGGCACGCTCAGTGGTGCAACGCTGCTGGGTGAGGTTGTTCGCACGGGCGGGCTTGGCTCGGCAAGTGCCTACACGGTCGAAGCCGACTTCGTTGTGCCGGCCGTGGCCAACAATGACTACCGTGTACTGGTCGTCACCGATGCGTCGCGCGAAGTCTACGAACGCGACGCGGAAGCCAATAATACGCTGGCTGATACGGATATCATCGCGTTGCGCCATGCTGATTTGCAAATTTCGAGTGTTACGTTGCCGACGGGCGCCAATGCGGTCGCCGGCAGCCTCTTTCGTGTTGACGCACAACTGACAAACGCAGGGCAGGGCAGGGCAGTGGGCGGCTGGAAAGATGCCGTTTACTTGTCACTCGATGACAAGCTCTCGGCCGACGACGTTCGTCTTGACGATCTCGAGCGAGTGCAGGACTTGGCACCGGGTGCGACTGTAAGTCTGAGTTATACCGTTGAGTTGCCCAACGGCATCGAAGGTGCCTATCGGCTGTTGGTGGTTGCCGACGCCGACCACGACGTTCCGGAAGTGCAAGACGAACAGAACAACGTGGCAGCTTCGCCCGTGGTTCAAATCTCGCTGGCGCCATACGCTGACTTGACCGTGACAAACATCAGCGCCGCGGCCGAGTTGATTGGTGATCCCGTCGACTTGACCATCAACTGGACGGTGGCCAATCAAGGGACCGGTTCCGGCCTGCAGTCGGAGTGGATTGATCGAATCGTTTTGTCGAGCGATGACAAGTACAGCGCGAACGACCGCGTGATCGGCGAATTCACGCATACTGGCGGCTTGGCAGTTGGCGAGAGTTACTCGCGTGAAGAGATCATTATGCTGCCGCCGGCGCTGGAGGGCCGCTTCCATTTGCTCGTGGTAACCGACGCTACCGATCAAGTCTACGAGCACACGAACACGGCGCCGAACGTGGGCGCGATGGACCATTTCCTGGATGTGGTGCCGCGCCGTTATGCGGACTTGGTAGTCGATTCCGTCATCGCGGAAACTAATGGCAGTAGCGGTTCGCCACTGGAGATCAGCTGGGCCGTTTCCAATATCGGCATCGGAACTACGCAGCCTGGCGAATGGAGCGACAGGATTTATGTCACGCGCGACGCCACCGGGGCGACCGGTCGGCGGCAGATCGCCAGCTTTACGCACCTGGGAGCGCTACCGCCGACAGGCAACTACTCACGCACAGAAGCCGTAACGTTACCTAGCGACTTAGACGGTGTCTATTATGTGGTTGTCGAATCGAGCGGCACGTATGAGTTCATCTACACTAACAACAATTCGAACGTAAGTGACGCGGTGGATGTGCTCTACATCCCGCCGCCCCCCGCCGATCTCTCAATCGAATCGCTCGACGTTGTAACGCAAGCTCCCTTTGTCGACAACCAGCAGGTCGAAGTCCGCTGGACCGTCCGTAGCGAAGGGCCGAATGCGCTACCCACGGGCTGGACCGATCGTCTGCAACTTGTGTCCATCGCCAACAATCAAGTCGTGCGCAGTTGGAACTTTACGCATGGTGAGGGGCTGGCCGCGGGTAAAACTCGCACACGCACTGAAGTCGTCACGCTTCCTCAAACGGCCGGACAGTTTCGGTTTGTGTTGGTCGGTGATGTGCGGAATAACTTAATTGAAACGGACGAGCTGAATAACGAATTGCAAACTGACGCATTCGAATTGCAATTGCGTCCGCGACCCGACTTGGCCGTTACAGAGATTGTCGCGCCAACTCGCATCGATGCCGGCAAGATTATCGATGTCAACTTCACCGTCAAGAATATCTCGCTTACACCTACTCCAACTGGCGGCTCGCGTTGGGTGGATCGCGTTTACATCTCCTTCGATCGGCAGTGGGGTGGCGACTATTACTTAGGTGAACTGCAAAATGCACGAGCACTCGGCGCACTTGAAGAGTACACGTCGTTCGGGCAATTCCAACTGCCGCAGGCGCTCGCTGGCGAAGAAATCTACGTGCTGGTGGTCGCCGACGGCGGGCGTGCGGTCGACGAATTCCCCAACGAAGCCAACAACGTCTTTTGGTCGCGGATCTCGATCGACGCCGAACCGGTGCCGCCGCCTGACTTGGTTACCGAACAGGTGTTCGGTCCGCTTGATGCCTTTGACGGCAGTACGATTCGTGTGCGGTATCAAGTTGCCAATCGCGGTTCAGGTGATACCGCGCCCGATAACTGGACCGATCAAATCTGGTTGACTCGCGCGCCCGACCGGCCGAATGCTCAGCGAGGCGATATCTACTTGGGTGCCGCGAGTCATGCCGGCAACATGAACGTGGACGACTTCTATCAAGGCCAAGCGGATGTCGTGTTGCCCAAGTACGTTACAGGTAAGTACTACCTGACGGTCTATGCCGACGCCTACGACCGTGTGTATGAAGTTCAATTGAGCGATAACATCAACCCGAATGCACCGTTCGATCTGGATGGCAATAACTTCCATTCAACACCGATCAATATTCTGCTGACGCCGCCAGCAGATCTTGTGGTCGAAGATGTAAGCGTGCCGGCAGAGGCACGCGGTGGTGACGAAGTCACTGTGAGCTGGACCGTCGCGAATCGCGGTGTCGCGGCAACCGATCGTGACCGCTGGGCCGATGCGATTTACGTGTCGTCCGACCCGGATCTGCACGATGGCAAGGGCGAAGCGTATTTGGTCTTCGCAGTGCCGCGAGTGGGCGGTCTGCAAGTCGGTCAGAGCTACACTGAAGAAGCCACCTTCACGTTGCCTCCTTCCGTGCAAGGCGGCTATTTCATTGTCGAGACGAACGTTGATCCTCGCGTTGCTGAGACTGACGAGCCAACGTTGCTCGCACAAGTCGAAGCCATCATTCGCCGCGCTGAACAGCGACTAGGTACCTCGCTTACTAACGCCTCTACCGATCAGATTCGCAAACTGTCGCGTTCCGACATTATTCAAATCTTGACGGGTGGTGACTCGCGGCCCGCAAAGGTCTACGAAGGTCCATATACTGACAACAATGCGACAGCCGCAGAGAGCGACGTGCGCGAACGTCGCCCGGACTTGGTTGTTGAGTCCGTACAAGTGCCGGCGGCGGCCGATTCTGGCGAAGAAATCACCGTCAGTTGGACGGTTAAGAATCAGGGTGACGATGCAACGTGGGACGGTACGACGCGCTGGACCGATTTTGTGTTCGTCTCGCCCGATCCAACCTATATCGCCTCGCGCGCCAAGCTGCTGGGTTCGTACGTGCACGTGCGGCCGCGCGAACTGAGGTCCGGTGAGACCTATACTTCGGAGCGGAACTTCACACTTCCGGCCGGCATCGAAGGACGCTACTACGTGCACGTGTTTACCGACGTTATCGTCGGTCGCAATGGCGTTCAATTCACGGGATATGGGCGCGGTCAGTTTCCTACGTGGCCGAGTAGCTATGCGGCGACGAACTGGGAAGGGCCATCCAAGGAGAATAACGGCAAAGTCTCTGAACCGATTCAAGTGCGTTACCGTGAGCCGAACTTGGTGATTGAGCAGATTCAGCTTGGCGAAACGGTTCCGTCAGGTGGCTTCGTTGATCTCTCGTATGTCGTCTTTAATCGCGGTACGCGTGCCACGCGTGTCGACACCTGGTACGACCGCGTTTACATCTCGACCGACGAAACGCTCGACTTCTATGACGAGATAGTGTCATCGGAGCGGCATGAAGGCATGTTGCTGCCGGGCGAATCCTATCGGGTCGAGACCTTCGTGCGTGTGCCAGACAACATTGCTGGCCGCTTTAACTTATTGGTATTCGCCGATTCACCGTACGGCGAAGGGCCATTTACAAAACTGGCTTATCCAATTATCGCCGGACCTGCACGACTACAAGGAACCGGGCAGGGTACGGTGTTAGAGTTCGCCGATGAAGGCGACAACGTCGTCGTG
>JAGQPK010000277.1 GCA_020426755.1 Planctomycetales bacterium | reverse complement strand
AGCATTTGGACTGCAGCGGCCGGATTCCCGCCGATTCGCAGCGTCCATGTCATGAGAAAAGCGATAGCTGCGCGATCGCACTCCAAAAGCGCGATCGCACTCCAAAACTTGTGGAGTGCGGCCGCCCAGCTGCCGCTTTCAATCGAAGCCAAACGGAAACAGCACTCGCGGAATGACTTGAGTCCCAATCGTTCGTTTATTCCATTGATTGTATTCCTCGCAAGCATGGGGCATCATATAAGCGAGTCAATGCTGTGGCGATGTCGCGAGGAGGTACACGTGAGAATCCGATTCGGCTTAAGATCGCTCATGATTGCCACAGTGATCGTCGCGGCTATCCCGACGTACTGCCATCACTTGAATCGAGTCGGTCGACGAGAAGATCAACTCATCCGCGAGCTGATCGACGAACAAAAGATTTCGGTCTTCGATTTGGCCGAGGTGCCGGACACTGCCACCACAAGATGGCTGAAGTGGCTTGGCGGGCACCATACCTTTCGCCGCGTCGCATCGGTCACATTAGAGCCGCAGTTCACGGCCAGCGACTACGCACGCCTCGTTCCGCTTGCGGAGCTCAATACGCTGATTACGAGAAATGCGACGATTGACGACGAGTCACTACAAGCCCTCTCGCAACTGCCGAGCATCGAGTCACTCCAACTCGGTCGCTCACGTGACATTACGAAATCTGGTGTCGCAGCACTCACTGAGCTAAGCAACTTGCGAACGCTTTACGCAGGCCAACTTCCCGTAGCTGACCAGGATCTGGCACTGCTACTCGAAAATATGCCACGTTTGGAAACACTGCACCTGGGCGGGATGGAAATCACCGACGCGGTTGTAGATTCGCTCATCGAGCACGGCAGTTTGCGTCAATTGAGTTTGTACCCCACGAGCATCTCATCAGCAGGCATGATACGGCTACTGCGAGAGGAAAGCTTGGACATCAGGATAGTCAACCTGACTCTCGACACCTACCGCGAATATCGAAACGCCGGAATTCCTGCCTTAAGAGTCCTGAGAGCCGACGGCAAAGTTGGTGACCAGTTGGGCGCGTTCTATATCAACAACTTCAAGCTCACCGACGAAGTCTTCGCAGACATGGTAGAGGGCATCGAACCTCTGATCACCAATCGCCCAATGGAAATCTCTTTAGCCGAAAACCAACTCACGGACGCGAGCATCCCCACGATTTTGAAATTTCGGGGTGTAAGGTTCCTTACTTTATTTGGGAATCAGTTTACGGACGCAGGCATCCAGCAGTTGCAGCAAGCACTGCCTGGCTGCAGGATTGAGCGATAGCGGCGCGGCGTTTGGCGTTCGATGAGTCGGCGCCGGGACAGAACCGACGCTAACGCGTTGTGGCGAATTGACGAATGAGCAAGTTCGCCGAAAGGCGCCAGCCGCGGTTCTCGTCGTTCGATCAGTCGGCGTTTGGCGCGATCGGCGCTTGGCGCGAGTGTGCGATGAGATCGACGCCGGCGATGTATCGCCGCCGTTCACGGCCCTGACGCGACGAAGAAAAAACTTCCTTTTGCCGGTGTAACCTGGCGGGCGGCGCGCAGTTGTGGATGTAGGTCACTGTTCGTGGCCTGCAATACCGCTCTTCTGCCGGCAAAGGAACCTCCGAAATGGGACGATTCGCAATCTTCGTTTACGCCGTCGCTAGCTACGCGATTGGAATGGCCAGCCTGGTGTACATGGTCGCTTGGCTGGGAAACTTCTGGGTGCCGAACGCAATTGATGCACCGGCTGTCGTGAACGTCCAGCGAGCAGCCATCGTTAACTCGCTACTGTTCGGCGCCTTTGCGATCCAGCATAGCGTGATGGCTCGGCCGTGGTTCAAATCGTGGTGGACGCGGATCGTGCCCAAGCCGGCCGAACGAGCGACCTACGTGCTAACTTCCGGGCTGGCACTATTCGCCTTGATGTTGCTGTGGCAGCCACTGGGAGGCATCGTCTGGAACGTCGAAACCCCGCTGCTGCGTACGCTGCTGTACGCCGGATACGGCATTGGGTGGGCGATTCTCGTCAGCTCAACGTTCTGCCTTTGCCACTTCGATCTTTTTGGATTACGTCAGGCATGGCTGCACTTTACTGAACGTCCCCACACGCCGCTCTCGTTTGCGACGCCCGGCTTCTATCGTTTCGTGCGGCACCCCATCTATGTTGGCTGGATTACGCTGGCGTGGCTGACGCCGACCATGACCATCTCACACCTCGCCTTCGCGGTTGCCACCTCTGTCTACATTCTATTGGCAATCCGTTGGGAAGAGCGCGACCTCGTTGCCATCCATGGCGACGATTATGAGCGATTCCGCCTGACGACGCCCATGTTAATTCCGCGTTTCAGCCGCGCCCCGGTCGTGCAGTTCGAGCAATCCTACAGCGAATCGCCGTAGTGGATTATGTGGATTTCATTGCGACCGCAGGCCGGCACGGGAAACTGGCAAGAGGTGGTCCTCTCGGCCGGCGAAGCGATTACAATCGGACGTAGCGACGCGGATTTGACCATCCCACATGACCTACTACTCTCACGTCGCCACGTCCGAGTTACTTGTTATCGAACCTACGCAGTTGTGCACGACCTACACAGCACTAACGGAACTTTTCTTAACGGCAGACGCGTCTATCACAGTCGGCTGCAAACCGGCGACGTCATGTGTGCCGGCCTGCAACTGATCTTCGTTACACTTCATGAAGACGCGACGGTGTGCGGGACAAGCTAACATGGACAACACGGAAGCACTCGAGCGTCGCGTCACCGACTCAGGCGACCCAAATGCGTTGGGTATCTTGATGTCAAACTACCAAGAGCGGCTGTCGCGGGTCATCCGATTTCGTATCGATCCGCGGCTCTACTCACGCATCGACCCCGACGACGTCCTGCAAGAAGGTTTTCTGGAAGCGACTCGTCGGATTAGTGAGTTCCGTGAACCAACCTGCCAGCTTCCTTTCTTTTTGTGGTTGCGTTTTATTGTCCTGCAGAAGCTGACGCAGCTACATCGTCATCATTTGGGTGTCCAAGCACGTGATGCGGCGCGAGACATCCCGCTGTACCACTCGGCGGGTAATCAAGCGACATCCGTCGTGCTAGCCGCGCAGTTACTTGGACGCGTCACCAGCCCCAGCGGCGCGGCAATCCGAGAAGAAAATCGACGGCAACTGGAAGATGCGTTGCGTCAGATGGAGGACATTGACAGAGAGGTCCTGGCGCTACGACACTTTGAACAGCTCTCCAACAGTGAAACCGCGAACGTGCTGAAGCTCAGCCAAGCCGCCGCCAGCAATCGCTACTTTCGCGCCGTACGTCGACTGAAGCACATCATGGAAGATTTTGGCGACTGTGATCCGCAATTTCGCTAAGCAGGCAAAACAGTGCCCGTGAGCTCGTGAGCACACATCGCATGAACAAGCACGATCGCCCGGATGACTTCAGCGACGATGAACGCATCGACATGGATGCGATCGCTGAACAATTCTTGGCTCGTCTGCGAGCCGGCGAACGGCCATCAATACGCGACTTCCAAACCGCTCATCCAGAATTCGCTGACGAAATCGCGGAGCTCTTTCCCACGTTGGCATCGCTGGAACGCTACGATGTTGCCCCCGTCACTTCGGCGCCACGAGTTGACTTTCGTCAGCCAGAGCAATTGGGCGATTACCAGATCATCGCCGAGATTGGGCGGGGCGGCATGGGTATCGTCTACGAGGCGGAACATATCACGCTCCGCCGGCGCGTCGCACTCAAAGTCTTGACGAATCCGCAAAATAAGGAAACCTACGTCCAGCGATTCTTGCGTGAGGCCCGCGCTGCCGGGCAATTGCATCACACAAACATCGTGCCGGTGTTCGAAGTAGGACAAGCGGACGGCGTCTACTTCTACGCGATGCAACTCATACGTGGACAGAATTTGGACGTGGTATTGAGTGAACTGCGACGCCTTGACCTGCAGAGTGACGAACATGTCATCCGTCCGTCAGACTCAATCTCAGAATCAGTTCGTACGCTGATTAACGGCCCAGACATCACCACGGATGTGACTAACAACAGCAAGTCATCTTCTCTGCATGACACACATTCGTCACCGCTACCGGATGCCGCAGACCCAATGTCGTGTGTCACTCACAAGACGAAGTCTCAGGATGAGTCCACACCCGGCGTCCCAGGTTCGACTTCCGGCTGGTCAACTGAACAGCGCAGCAAGGGAAAGTACTTTCGGCGTGTTGCCGTCGGCTGCTCACAGGTAGCACGCGCGCTGGAATTCGCGCATGCGCATGGCGTACTCCATCGAGACATCAAGCCGTCCAATTTGTTACTCGATACGGAAGGTGTCATCTGGGTCTCCGACTTTGGACTGGCCAAGGATGAAAGCGAAGACCTTACCCACACGGGTGACATCATTGGCACGCTACGCTATATGGCGCCCGAGCGATTTGCTGGAGAAGCTGACGCGCGTAGCGATGTTTACAGCCTTGGCCTAACCCTGTACGAACTGTGCACGCTACGTCACGCCTTTGAGGAGCGTGATCGGGCACGGCTGATCCATCACATCACGTCGGGCGTACCGCTGCCGCCACGACATGTCCGGCCAGAGATTCCGCGCGACCTGGAAACGATCGTTCTCAAAGCGATCGCGATCGAACCATCGGCGCGATATCAAACCGCGCGGCAACTTGCCGATGATCTCGAAAGATTCTTGGCCGATCGCCCCGTACTCGCCAGCCGCTCGTCATTGACCGAACGAACATGGCGTTGGTGCCGCAGAAATCCCGCCTACGCCATGCTCTTTTCTTGTATCAGCTTGCTCGCGTTGATGGTCATCCTGGGCTCGATGGCGTTCGCAATCACGTCGCAGCATCATGCAACCGCGCTCGCCAACGAGAACGTGCGAGTGCTTGCTGCCGAGCGGCAGGCTCAAGTCGCCAACCGTCGCTCTACGGAATCGTTATACGAATCGTATGTGGGCCACGCCCGAGCCAACCGTTGGAGTCGCCGTGTCGGACAGCGTTACGATACGCTGCGACAACTTAAGAATGCCGTCGAGCTACTTCCTGCGCTGGGTCGACCGGCGAACGTGGAGAACGCCGAACGATTAAAGTTGCGTAATCTGGCGATCGCCGCCAGCACCCTCTTCGACCTGACCAAATTGCGCGGCTGGGGAACCAACTCGCGAACTCCTTGTGCACTGAGCAACGACGGGCGACTCATGGCGTGGGGCGACGACGACGGAATCCTGCGTGTCGTGGACGTGGATCAAGACAATATCTCAAGGCAACTACAAGCAACCGGCGAACAAGTCTGGGCGATCTGGTTTGACGCGACGGATCGGTACCTAGTGGCCAAGATTCATAATGCCACGCCGCCCACGCCACCCAAGTTGTTTGCTTGGGACCTAAGAACCGGCCAGCAGACTCTCAGAATCGAGGGCAACATTGGCTTGGGAAATCTGGCCATCGACCCGAAGTTGCCGCGCGTTTACTTCTGTCGCAAGAACGGCACGGTGGATCTAGTCTCGTTGGAAAACGGCGAACTGCTGCGATCTACTCACATCGGCAAGGATACACCCAGCTTGCAGTTGACCAATCGTCAACAAATCGCATACGCAACCGGCAATCGAATCGCTATCGTCGATAATGACGGCACCGAAGTCGATACGATTTCGATTCCGTGCCAGGAGGTTTCGACATTCAAGTGGACGCCCCGCAATGAATTGTATGTAGGTGGAGACGATGGCGAGTTGTTTTATCGAGCCACACCTGAAAGCGAACTTGTGAAACTCGGCTCGTTGACGGACCGCATCTATCGGTTGGCGTTCAATCCCAGAGGTTCGTTCGCTTTCGCCGCTGCGTGGGGAGGTGGCCGCGCCATTCATACACCGGACAGTCTAGAAGCCGTGCTTAAGCTGTCCGATTACGACATCAATGGTGTTGCTCAGCAGCAAAAACGCGTAGCACTTAGTGTTCCCTACCAAAGTCACGAAGCGTGGCAGTACTCGGACGGCGTGCCCCTGCGATCAATCGTGACGCATCAGAAGGATTATCGATACTGGCGAGTTGCCTCGCATCCGCTCTACCCGCAGCTGCTTGCCCTGGCCAGCGAAGCGGGAATCGAGATCTGGAACCTGGAGACTGACGAACGTTTGGCATTCGAGGGCAGCTATAACTCGGACATCGTCTTCTCCGCCGACGGACAATTGCTCTATGAAGCACACATTGGCACGCAACCGGTTGCCGTTCGCACCGTCTCCGCAGCTCGCAACGATGCGGGATGGTCAGTGGAGCTTGGCGCCGCGCGAACCATCGAGGACTTTGCAGCCAAGCGGCCAGCCGGCAGAACAAATCACTTAGCCTTAGATCGGCAAAGCAATTTGCTCGTGTCATTGATGCCGAACAACGTCGTGACCAAGAATTTGATTACGGGGCAGACGCAACAATTTGGCACGCATGCCTTCATCAGTCGACTGGCACTGTCACCCAACGGCCGTCATGTCGTGACAACAACTTGGCACGGCGAGGGTGTTAAGCTGTGGAATGTCGCGACGGGCGAACTCATCGCCGACCTGGCGCCAACAGCGAAGAGCGGCTGGGCCAGCTTCAGCCCGAACGGCAAGCACCTGGTTTTCAGCAGCGAAGAAGTCGACTATCTGTGGGATACTGAAACGTGGTCGCGACGGCAAATTGCGCGCGGCGACTTCCGCGGCGCGGACGAACGGCCTGCGTTCAGCCCGAACAGCCAGTTGGTGGTCGTTTATCGCACAGCATTCCA
>JAGQPK010000276.1 GCA_020426755.1 Planctomycetales bacterium | reverse complement strand
GAGCGAGGTGTCTTGAAAGCGACGAACCAGCTCCCGCGTGTCGTTGATCCGCAAGAACACGACGGTCTGATCCGGCAACTGCTGTGGTGCCGTCAAGGTTGCAGCGTTCAATGGGGGCAATTGCGCAACTAGCAGTCCGACAAGTAATACCCAAGTGCTTGAACGTCCAAGAACGTTGACGCGGCGCAGATTCATCTGTTACATCCTCCGGCAAGCAGAGACGAGAGGCGAGGGCGTTTGCCTAACCCGCTCGTCGCAAAATCACGTCGCTATTCGGCGTGACTGGCTCTAGATTGGCCGATTGCCGTCAATTTAACAGAAATGCATCTTTTGAAGTGCGATTGCGCAGCTACCGCTCTTCACACTAGCTGGGTATCGCGGAGACCTCCGAGGCCGCCCATTTGGCCAGACCTGAATCCACAGTCGACCGTTTTCGGGACGAGTCCTTGCCGGTTCTATGGATCAAGCGAGAGCACACAGCTTCGGCGAAGTTGCCAGTCGAACACCGTCGATGGGAGGAGAGGTGAAGTTCGTTCGCCGTGGCTCGCTAGCATCGGGTTTGGCGGCGCTAGCCGCGGTCAACGCCCTTTGGCGAACTGCATTGAACGGTGTTTTGTCGACGCTAGCGAAGAATTCTGCGAAAATGCGTGGAAAAGCATAGTGCCATGTGAAGCGGTGCGGGGTTGTTCCTGGCAGCTTACCAAGGCGATGTGTTAATATGAATTGACAGCGACGGCTGCGGAGTTCGCGCTGAGTGTAGCGACCTTTTGCCGCCGCCCGGTTACAATCAGGTTTCGTCCCAAATTGAATGCGACTTGCAGGAGACATCGAGATGCGATGCCGCCAACCGTTTCAAATGATTGCCAGTATCGGCCTGATTGTTGGCTGTGTCGTCGTGTTCGGGGCGAGCAGCGCGTTCGGTCAGATCAGCTCCGGGTCGCGTTCAGTCGGCACCACGATTAGCGGTGGCAATCGGAGCGCTTTTGGCGGCACGTCTGTCGGGGGTTCAGATTCACTGCTGAGTTCTCTGGGCAGTACGAGCACGTCGTCCGGGGGCGACCGGATCACGCGAACGGCTGGTTCGTTCATTGGTGCGGATAGTGCCGATGCGGGCTTCGTCGGGGCGTCGGCGGTGACTACGAGCGGAGCACGCGGTGGCACGAGCAGTCGATTCGGTGGCCTGAGCGGCGGCTTGAATGGCGGCTTCGGAGGAATGAGCGGCCTGGGAGGGCTTGGCGGTTTCGGTTCCAACAGCCGCGGTGGCATGTTCGGCGGTGCAAATTCACGCAACCGCATGAACAACATGGGCATGAACCGCAACAATCGGCAAGTTAATGTGCGAACTCAGTTGGACGTCGGCTTTCGTTATCAAGCTCGCCCCGCTGATCGCACCACCACGACGCTTGTCAAAATGTTGAATTCCAAACGAATCGCCCGCAACGGTGACCTGCAGGTCGAAGTGGCTAATGGGACTGCGATTCTGACGGGTCGAGTTGCGACGCGTGCGGATCGCGATCTTGCCGTGCGGATTGCCAAGCAGGAACCCGGGATTCAAACGGTTCGCGACCAACTCGTCGTCGAATCGCCGGACGAGGATGCCCTGTCGCCGTCAGACGGCCAGTAGGTTCGGCGTCGACTGACGGCATGTCATCGCTTGTTGAGAGATCTTCGTGCGTGAGGTCAGTCGGACTTGCGTCAGGCTGTGACACTTCTCGGTCACTAGAAGTCTTTCCCGATGCGGCGGATGGCTTTGTGTAATCTTCCACGTCAGCGACCGGCTGCACGTATTTCTCAATCAGATTGCGATCACGCTCCGTAGCTGCTTTGAGCAATCGCTGACGCATCGATGCGGGAACCTGAATGGTGCTCGTCTTCACACCGGACTCAATATGACCTGCTCCGTCGCGAACGCCAATGTCGCGATGCGTGTTGTATGAGACGGTTTGCACTTCGGAGTCATCCGAGCCCGAGGCGCGGCGACGCGCTAACTCACTGTTCGGTCCCGGCTTACCGGGGAGAAGTGTACGGGAGTGATCTCCTGCGATCGCTGCACCATCCTTCTGACGAAAGATGGGCACTAGGCTGACGGCGGTCGTTTCACTGCCGACCGCGTCCCAAGGAATCCACACACTGTACGATGGCCCTAAGTCCGAGGGACTGTAGTGTTTGGAAAATTCCTCGCTCGTAATCACATACTTGCGATCGGGTTTGACATCTTCTTCCGTGCGGCCATCGTCGTAGGCATACACCACGAGTTCACCATCGGCTTCAACGGCCTGATGATGCGAGTTGTACAGGAAGATGCGACCGCCGATGCCGCGCGTGGGCGCTTGATTCGGTCCGTAGATTGTCGATTCGGACCACACGGTGACCATGCGCTGCGCGGAATCTCCTGGCTTCAGAGACTCTTTCTTGTGCAGCGTAAACAGATCGCGACTTGAATCACGCAACGTCTCGGTGCGATCACGTACACTTTGGCAACCTGTTAGAGCCAGGCAGCAAGCGGCGAGACAACCGACGGAACCGAGCCAATATCGAGTGGATCGTAGGACGTCATGCATTGTTTAGGTCGCCTCGTAATATCCGTGGCCTTAAACTGAAGGCCTCGCCGGAATTGCCTTCGATTCACTTTAAGGGGAAGTCAGCCGCGGTTAGCGTCGTGCGGCTAACTTCATCGTATTTCGTTTTCTTGTCTGACAGGCCATTGGCTCTGCCATTGCCATCGGGCTTTCGCAGATTTAGCGAGACAAGGACCAACGACGGCGTGGTTTCGCACTTTCGTCATGTACCGCTCGATCGGCGGTGCGTGATGTGTTGTTCGACTGATAGTTGACCGGCGAGATGACTTGCGTTTCGAGCAAAGCGTCGTCGCGCGGCGAGTCCTCGTAACGCGGCAGTCGTTGTCGATTGGACGCGTTCGGCACACCGTCTGGCGAGTTGAACGATTGATTGCCGCGGAAGAAGTTCTCACTGTCGGCCGGCACAGGTGCCTGCGGCGATTCGTTCATGGGCATCGGTTGAATCTCTTCCAACACCGGCTGGCGATCAGGATAGATGATCTCATGTGGCATCGAATCCGGTGTGTTTTCACCGAACAGTCCGGCTTCGCCTTGTAGTTCAACGACGTCCGACAAGCACCAGCTCATGCGTTGAGCTTCTAGTTGATTGACCCACTGCGTGTCTTCCGCCTTCTTGACGATGTACGGCGTCATGATGATCAGGAGTTCGGTTCGTTGTTCGCTGACACTATCGAAGCGGAACAAGTTGCCGAGTACCGGCAGGTCGCCCAAGAAGGGAACTTGCCGAGCGGTCGTGCTACGGTTCTTCGTGATCAAGCCACCGAGAATCACCGTTTGGCCGTGACGTGCACTTACCGTGGTTTGTGCGACAGTCGTATTGATGATCGGCGAGCGAATTACGTCGCCGTTGTTGTTGATTGAGATCGGAATACCCTCGTTCGCAGGACCAAGTTCCGATTTCTCCGCGTCAATCTCCATGACCACCAGACCGTCAGGACTGATTCGCGGAACAACCCGCAATGCCAAACCAACGTTTTCAAGCGTTGTGCTGTTGGTGATACCGACAGTCGTTTGGTTGACGTTGGTGATACGCGGTACGCGAGCACCAACAAGCACGTACGCTTCTTGATTGTTGAGCGTCATCACCTGCGGGCGACTCAAGACGTCCAGTCGTCGCGTTTCCTGCAGAGCTCGAATGAGCACGTTGACACTTTCGCTGCTGGCGGAGAGAACGAGGCCTCCGTAGCCGAGCGTGCCGTTCGTGCGACCCACGCCGAAGTTGCCCAGGGCTTGGCCAGCGACGTTGGTGCTGTTGGCCAGTGCGGCCGCAGATGCACCATTACCCAGGGCTTGGTTGTTAAAGTTGAAACCGGGCGAGATGGCATTGTTGGCCACGACGCCACGGTCGAACAGCAATTGATCCTGCAAGCCGAGTTCCACGCCGGCTTCGTGCAAGTCGTTGAGCTGTACTTGGGCGATCAAGACTTGGATCAGCACCATCGGTGGACGAGCATCAAGCTCTTCGACCAACTCGGCGATTTGTTCAAAGTAGCGCGGCGTGGCACTGATGATCAAACTGTTGCTGACCGTTTCGGGCACAACCACAACTTCGCGATCGAGCTGAGCAAACGGACTAATTCGATCCGGTGCAATTTGTTGTGCGAGCTGACGTTCGGTTTGCAGTGTTTGATTGATGGCGTTGGCGACTTCCTGGGCCGGTGCGTTTTGCAGCCGATAGACGCGACTGCGACGCTGTGTGACATCGCTTTCATCGAGTCTCAGCAAGATCGCTTCGACGACTCCCAAGTCGGCCGTTGTGCCAGTTGAAATGATGCTGTTGGTTCGCAGGTCATACGAGAAACGCAACGGTACGAGACTGCTTTCCCCAGCGCCGGTCGCCGATTGGAACGGCAGGTTCTGTTGTTGGTTCGCCTGCTGTCCAAACAGTTCGTCCAACATTTCGACCAGAGCGGCGGCATCGCCGTTGACGATCGTAAAGACCTTGATCTGAGCTTCCGCAGTGGGCAAGCGATCGAGCTGCTCGATCAGGGCGGCGATCAAATCCATGCTTTCCGCCGGTGCGGTGACCAGCAGTGAATTGGCACGAGCGTCGGCCGAAACTCGCACCTCAGTCAGGATGCCCGACTTCATGATCTTCTTGCCGAGAGTGTCGATGGTCGTCATCGTCAGTGTGGATGAACGACCAGAGACCGCGTTGTTATTGTTTTGGTTGCCGCCGGGTGCGCCACCGCCACCGCCACCGGCCTGACCGCCAGTCGTTGTGGCTTGGCCGCGTAGAGTGGCCTCCAACATTTGCGCCAACTCGTCAGCCAACGCGTTGTTCAGCTTGAAGACGCGAACTTCGCTGGTCGCATCCGTTTCCGTCACGTCGATCTCTTCCAATAGCTTTTGCACTTCCGTCATGTCGCGCGGACTGGCGTAGATGATCAACGAATTCGTGCGATAGTCAGCCAACGCCTGCACGCGCGGTCCCAGCCCGCCTCGATTCTGGAAGAAGTTGGTGACGGTGGTTGCTGCGTCGGTGGATGGTAGGTGCTTGAGTCGGAAGACGTTGAATTGTGAGCTGGGTTCGACCGGCTTGTCGAGCATCTCGATCAGCTTCAACGTGGCATCGACACCTTCTTTGCGTCCGACAAGCATCAACGAATTCGGTTTGATGAGCGGTGTGATGCTGACCGTACCAAGCCGCACTGCGACGGCTTGTGAGTTGACTTGCGTGACCAGATCCGCCATCGACTGACTGTTCACGTGCTTCAATTCGTAGAGTTCAATTGACGGTTCGTTGTCCAAACTCATCCGTTCGATGTCGTCAATGATCTTCATGACGCGATCGACGTCCGCCTTGCGGCCACGAATCATCAGCGCGCCGAGGCCTTCCACGTATTCGATCTGGACCGGCCCGATCAATGAACCGTCAACGCCAACACCTCCGTCGACACCATCGGCCGGTGCGTCGGGCACGTCGCCGACGTCACCACCGTCGCCGACATCTTGTCCGAAATCCCCCGGTTGCACTTGTGCAAGCTGGGTCTGCGGGGCGCCCGGAATGCCAACCACGTCGGCACCCCAGCGTCGAGTGACCGTACCGTGTTGTTGAGCATCCTTGAGCAGGGTGATGGCACGTCGGATCGCTTCTGGACTGCCGTTTTCAGTGGCAACCATCTGCGTCGCCTCGCCACGATTCGGTTGGTCGACGAAGCGAATTGCTTCGCGCCAAGCGGCGGTGAGCTTAGGATCGCCAGACAAGCGATAGCGTCCAGTCGTCGGATTGATATTGAACGTGATGGTACCGCGATCCGAGGGAAGTTTGGCAACTAAGTCATTGCCTTCCTCGGAAGGGCTGAGAACGAGTCGATTCTGCGAGAGCCCTTGGGCTGCAGCAACCCACTGCTTCCACGTGATGTGTTGCAGACGATCTTCACTGGGAGCGGGGGTTGGCGTGGGTGCCGGAGCCGTTTCCGGAGCCCAAGCGACGCGAGTGCTCTCGTCGCCATTGAGGTTCATGCGCACCGCACGTTCCAACTGAGCGAGTTCAGCTTGAACCGCTTCCTGTACTTCAGCCGGACCCTGTGCAAGGATGCGTTGAGTCCGTTGGTCGACGACGATTTTCACATCGGAGCGTCCGGCAAACTGTTCACGAAGCGCCTTGGCCGCTTGTTGAACGTCCACACCGCGCACTGGGTAGGCCGCGACGGTCGACTCTGTAATGCCAGTTGCCACAAGACGTTCTTGCGCCTGCGACCGACTCACATCGGTACTGGCCAAAAACGTCGTTAGAGCGACCAATGCCCAGCTAGTCGAGATACGATAGGTCTCGGGCCAACCAAATCGATTTTTCGCGAACGTTGATTTCATGTGCCAGCACCGCATTCTGAATTGCGATTGTCAGGGTCCGTTACTCGGTTGCCTGCGCTTGTTTGCGAACAGCGGCAGGTGTCGACTGGTCTGCACTAAACCCGTGTTGGGGGCGCAATTGCAGTAGTCGATACAACCGGAGCTAACTCCTACTATCGGCGCATCCGCTACTAGCCTCACTAGAAATTGTGGGAGTAGCTGAGAAATCAACACCCTTGGCGTTTCGCGCGGATTGCCGACCAGCGTTCGAAACGTTTAGTGGAGAGAGTTTTGCCGGGCTAGCTGGGTGCTAGCGCGGCCATGACAGCAGTTCATAGTCGCTACTTCGGGCCACGGGACTATCTAAGGCGACTCGAAGTGCTGGCGATGAAGTTCGCCGA
>JAGQPK010000275.1 GCA_020426755.1 Planctomycetales bacterium | reverse complement strand
GATTCGAAATTCGACAATCAGAACTCGGACGTCTGCAAGTCGCGTCTCGATCTGCTGGCTCTTGCACGTCGGGTGTCGGCCGTTCGTTGACCAGTTTGAGAGTCGGCAGGGCGATTTTTTCCATACCGAAGTGGTCAACTTTCGATCAGTTAGTAGTCTCGGCGATGCGGCCGTCTTCCATTTCGTAGATGCGATCGAATACATCTAGCGAGCGGTGGTCGTGTGTCACCACAATCACGGCGGCGCTCTGCTCGTGAGCGACCATGGCGAACAGTTCCATCACCTGGCGACCCCGGTGGCCATCGAGGGCAGCGGTCGGTTCGTCGGCCAGGATCACACTGGGCCGATTGGCCAGCGCCCGCGCCACCGCGACTCGCTGTTGTTGACCGCCGGATAACATTGACGGCAGGTTGCCGGCGCGGTCGGCGACTCCCAGGTACTCCATCAGCTGGATCGCGCGGTCGCGCGACTTGCGGATCGATGCACCGTTGAGCTGCATGGCGATTTGCACATTCTCGACCGCCGTTAAAAAAGGTACGAGATTGCTCTTCTGAAATACGTAGCCGATATGTTGTCGGCGAAAGGACCGCAGATTGACTTGGGCCGCCGGTCCTCTCAGCACCTCAGTGCCGCCGATACGGACGTTGCCTGACGTGGGCGGGTTGATCAGACCGAGTGCCGTCAAGAGTGTGGATTTTCCTGAACCACTGGGACCGAGCAGCGCCACGATTTCACCACCTTGTACAGATAATGAGGCGTCGTTGAGCGCGATCACTTCGGTGTTGCCACTGCCATAACGCTTCGTGAGATTCACGGCTTCAACCGCCGGTGACGAAGTTTGTTGCGTCATGTGAGTGCCTCATTCGGTGAGATGCGCAGGGCCTTGGCAATGCCGAACAAGCTGGAGAGTACCGAGATGGCGGCCACGATGATGGCGAGTTGAACGAGATCTTGTTGAGTGATAATCACGCGGCGCGGGAAGTGCGGAAACAAGCGGCTGCCAATCAAGTAGGCGACGCCGTAGCCGATTGAACCCAGCAACAGAGCCTGCTGTAGAATCATGCCGAGGATTACGACGTTGGAAGCGCCGATCAACTTGAGTAGCGCGATCGAGTGGATCTTGTCGAGCGTGAGTGTGTAGAGAATCAGCGCCATAATAATCGTCGCGATGACGGTGAGCAGTACGCGAAAGAGACCAATCTGTCGGCGAGCTTTCTCCACAGTCCCGCGTAACAGCAGTGTTTCCTGACCTAAGCGGGTGTAGACCGATACATCGCTCCAGCTGCCGATAATGGAACGCACAGTGTCCTCCGCAATACCGGGCTGCAGTTTGACCATCACGGCGCTGATTTGTGAGCGGGGAATCGCAGGCAGTTCGACGCTCGGACGTTCAACGTTCTCAAGCACCTGCGGCTGCTGTAGAGATAGCTCGAAGGTTTGGCCGCGAGCCTCACGCGCTGCCCGTTCCAGTCGGACAGCTTCCGGTGGCACGTCCGACTGAATTGTCTTGGCATCGTTGACAGTGAAGAACGCGAGTCCATCGCCGCTGGCGCTGATCATTCCCTGCGTGATGCCAACGACCGTGAAGAATTCCTTACCCAGCTTGAGCCGTTCGCCGATGACGAGGCCCAGCGAGCGATCGGCGATCATTTCATAGTGAGCTTGTCGCAGGCCGCGACCGGCGATGACGGGTACCCAATGTCCACGGTCGGTCGGCCAATCCAGTCCGAGCACCGCGATCCGCAGTGGGTTGCCATGATGTTCTCGCTGAATTGTGTGATAGACGAACTCACGGGCCGATTGTACGCCTGGTACGGCCGTCACACGATGCACGAGGCTGGGCGGCACGCGTGACACTTCGGCAAACGGACCCCGCGTGTCGCGCTGCACGACCCACAGGTCAGCGTCCACGCGTTCGACAAGCAGGGTGGCGTCGTCAATAATCCCGCGGTAGATGCCGCCCATTCCCATGACAATCATCAACAGCATGCCGATACCGGCGGCGGTCAGAGAAAACCGCCCCAGGTTGTGTCGAATATCCTTGAGCGCCAGGTTCATGGTGTGACAACCTTTTGTCCCGAACGGAGTACCTGACGCGGCACTCGCGGTTGCACAAGCAGGTCGCCTGGCTTTATGCCTTCGATCACTTCGATCAATTCCGCGTTGCGCAGGCCAGTGCGAATCGGACGCCATTGCGCTCGACCTTGCTCGGCAACGAACGTGCCGGGTCCGTCGGGCGTCGTGCTGAGATACGCAGAGGGCAGGAGTGTCGCGGACTCCTGTTTGGCCACCTCGATCAGCACTTCGGCGCGTTGGCCAACCGCCCAGTTCGTCGGCAAATCGAGTACACGAACGTCGACAATAAACTCTCGCGTTTCGCGATCTGTTTCATGACCGAGTCTGGCGACTTGTCCGGCGTAGCTGCGGTCAGGGTTCGAACGAAACAGCACGCGAGCGGACTGGCTGACTTGCAGTTTCGACATTTGCGTTTCGTCTACCCACGCGCTGATCCATAGTTCTTCGGTGGAGATCAACGAAAGCACAGGACTGCCTGGTGCGACGACGTCTCCAGGCTCTCGATTGCGTTTGATAATCAATCCATCAAACGGTGCGCGAACTTCCGTGTCACGTAGTCGAGCACGCTGATACTCAAGGTTCTTTTCCGCAGCGATCAGCTCCTTCTGGCCTTCATTGATACCGGTCTCCGCACGCGACAGATCGGCCTGCGCGACTCCCAAGCCCTCTGTCGCGTCGTCGAATTCCTGTTGGCTGGAGACATCCCTTTTACGCAAGGTTTCGATGCGCTGGAATTTCTTTTGTGCTAGATCGAGCACGATGCCCGCGCGATCTTTGTCGACCATCAGGCGTGCGACGGCGGCATGCGCCGCTGCGACGTTGGCTTCGGCAATCGCGACTTGCTGTTCCAGTTCGTCCGATTCAAGCCGCAGCAGCACCTGATCCTTGGCGACACGGTCGCCTTGATCGACGTGGACATCCAGCAAGCGGCCGGAGATCTTCGGGCTGATGCTGGCTGATACGCGGGCTTCGAGAGTACCGGTCCCCATCACTTCATCGATGATGGCGGCTTGTGTGACTGCATGCGTATTAACGGGCACCGGTCGGAAACGGAGCCAATAGATCGCTCCGCCGACAATGGATAAGAATAGCAGGACTTTGACGACCAGTCTGAGGCGGTTCACCTCGCATACTCCTGTATCTGAGCGCAAGTCATTTGCGCGTGTCAGTGAGGATTCGCGTTGGGGTGATGTACCGCTTGACTGACTCAAGCAGGCCGCGCGGATCACCCCGAGTTGCGCGTCAACCGGCAGGCTAACTCATGCATGCCAGTCGGATGCTCAACTCGATCTATCGTATCGTGCCAGTGCCAACGCGACGCCGGGAACAGTTGTCGCATCGACTTCAGATCACATGAGAAGGGCGGTCCTTCTGACGCGTCTGATTGCATGAAGCTTGCCAACAGCGTCGCACCGGGCTTGGTCCAACAGCAAAGTAGTTGTTCATACGTCTCCCATTGCGATGGGTCGATTGCACACAAGCACGTTTGCTCGTAAACGGCGTCGAACGGTTCGCTGGGCTGATACGCGAAGAGATCGGTTTGGATGATGTCGAACTGCAGCTTGCGGAGTCGTTGCTCTCGTCGCAGGTAGGTAATCGCTGAATCGGCAAAGTCGATGCCCGTCACGGAAAATTCACGCTCTGCCAAAGCAATGACTTCATGGCCTCGTCCACAACCTGGGATCAGGATGCGGCAAGGTTCGATCGCTTCATCGGCGAGCCACTTATGGAGCTGCGGACTAGGTTTGCCACGATCCCAACCGATGGCACCTTCGATGTATCGCTGCTGCCACGCGGCCTGCGAGACCTTGTCGTTGGTTGCGCAACAAGTACGGGGATTCGGTGGTGCCGGTGTCATAAGTTAGTCACTCTTTGCGCGAACGGTGTTAAGGCTCGCGGCAAGTCTGACAAGTAGTTGTCAGGCTCGTCCACGGAGCATCCCATGCCAGTATAATGCCGGTAGGCCGAATTTTTTCAACATCAACATGCTGAATCGCTCCTGAGCCTGATTGAACGGGAACGTTTCGGCCGGTTCTCCATTGTAATCAAACTCTGCCAATACCAAGCTGTCATAACCGGTGACGACGGGGCATGACGTGTAGCCGTCATAACTGCCCGTAAGTGGACGCTGGTCTATGGCTGCCAGCAGATTCTCGACTGCGACTGGAGCCTGTTTACGAATCGCAGCCCCCGTTTTGGATGTCGGGAGACTTGCGGCATCACCAAGTCCAAAGATATTGGCAAAGCGAGTGTGTTGCAGCGTATGCTTATCAACGTCGACCCAGCCACCTTCGCCGGCGAGTTCACTGCGTGAAACGAAATCGGGTGCGCCCATCGGGGGCGTCACATGAATCAAATCGTAACGCAGGACAATCTCCTCGTTCGTATCCAAATGCTGATAGACTGCTTCCTTCGTCTGTGGACGGATTTCGACGAGATTGTGTCGAAAACGTGTGTCGACGCCTTTCCGCGCCGCAACCTGTTCCAATACTTCGCGATACTTGTCAACTGCGAACAAGCGAGGGCCGGCGAGAGTGAACAGCACGTTGATGTTGTCGCGGACGCCGCTGCGACGGAAATGGTCCTCCGCCAAGTAGCAAATCTTTTGGGGAGCTCCGCCGCATTTCACCGCACCCGGGGGCTGTGTGAAGATCGCCGTGCCTTCCTTGAGTTCACGAATGAACTGCCACGTGGATCCGACTGTCGCAATCGAATAGTTGCTGCAGACGCCGTGCTTGCCGACAGACTCTTTGAGCCCCTTAATCTGATCCCAAAAAATCTGGATACCCGGCGCGACCACGAGATAGTCGTAGCCGATTGATTCGCCGGAGCGCGTCGTCACTTGGTTCTGGTGCGGATCGAAAGTTTCGACTGCGTCTTGGATCCATTGCACGCCCGCGGGGATCAAGCCAGCTTCGTCGCGACCTGATTCTTCCGGACGGAACACGCCACCACCGACCAGCGTCCACAGCGGTTGATAATAGTGCTTATCCGACGACTCGATGATCGCGATATCGAGATGAGGAGCGGCAATGCGAAGTCGCGCGGCGACAGTAATGCCGGCGGTACCCCCGCCAACGATGATGACCTGATGACGTTTCATACTTGGAAATCCTGTGTGAGCGCGACAAGATCAGAAGATGACGAAGATGTTGAATGCTTTTCTTGCAGTATGCTGCCGAAACATTTGCTGAACTGCAGAGCGAACGACAGGGTCCGCTGTGTGTTCGGATCGCGTAACGCGCCCAGCATGCCAAGCAATCCGACTCGCTTGGGTACTGGATGCTCACACGTACCGCGCCGGCAACTGGAAAGCGCCGAGCCTGCCATGCCGACCGTTTCCACCGAGTATTGACTGAGCACGCCCGACTTGAGCAGGTAGCCCAAGCGGTCCAGTTCTTCGCGTTGGATTTGTCCGCCCAGATAGAGCATCGCTTGGAGCCCGTTGCGAACGCTGGCTTCCAGCTCAATGCCGTCGGCCTTCAACTGCATCACCCATTCATCAAACACGTCGGTCGCAATCGCCAGCAAGTTGGGCAGCTCGTCCAGTAACGCCGCTGCCTGCGCTAATTGCGGGAGTCGCGTCACGACCGCGTTCAGCGCTTGCAAATTGGCCGGTTCGGTCAGTTGCTTCAACAATCCCAGTAGGCCGCCCGCTCGCGCTTGCACGTCCACGCCTTGTTCGGCAGCCTGCTTGACCGTGGCATCGAACACGTCCGTGGCGATTGCAATCAAGTTGGGTAGTTCGGCCACGGCATCGAGCGCGCGATTGAGCTGATCGCTACGATCGAGTAATCGCTGGAGGGCGTCGACGGTTTGCGGATCCTGCAACCGGTCTGCCAGCGACGGTCGCTCGTGCGTAAGAGTGCTCATGTTGTTTGCCCGTTAAGTTGTGATGTCGCGAGTTGACGATATGTGTGGCGAAAAAAAAGGACCTTGCTGGGGAGCGAGGTATTGGTAGCGGCAGCGAGGAGGGCAGGCGAGTTACGTCAGCCGCGTTTGTGAATCACAAGTCGCGGGCTCACGCAGCAGGTCTCGACTGTCCCTCGTCGCTGACGCCGGATTACAAATTTCGAGTCACTGACGGTGGTGGACCGTATTAGTCAGGGATAAATCGATCTTCAATGCAGGCAACGAGTTTGCCGAGATGCGGTTCCGTCACGGAGTAGTAGACGAAGCGCCCGTCACGTTGGCTTTCTAGGAAGCCGCAACGTTGCAGCAAACGCAGGTGTTCCGACGCGACGTTGTCCGGAATCTCGCAGTCCTTGGCCAGTTCGCCCACCGTAAAGCGGCCGTGTAACAACAATTGAACAATTCGCAAACGGACCGGATGTGCGAGCGTCTTCAAGCATTCAGCCGCCGCCGTAAACGCCTCGACGCTGCCAGCCGGCTTGTCATTCGCGCTCGATTGTTTTGCGGTTGAGTCAGTCATTGTTCGAACTCATGGTCATTTGGTTAAGTGTCATTATGTCGCAATGTCACGATATGTCAAGGTGGGTGTGAAGGCTTGAGATTCTGAAGATTGAAAAACGAACGGGGAAGGTTGAATGTGGGATGCCGAATGTGGAGTAGGCCACGGGGCAACGTTCCAGCGGACGGGGCGGTACCACGGTCTCCCACGCAATCGATCGGGCCGTTGGCCCTTTCGGCTTCAACTTGCCACGAGATCCCAGCCCTGCGGGCTGGGCTAGGCAATCCGCTGGGGCGTTGCCCCGCAATAC
>JAGQPK010000274.1 GCA_020426755.1 Planctomycetales bacterium | reverse complement strand
GGCGGATCGACGACTGCAGTTGTAAGTCTCTCGAACGCCGCGACTGCGCGACTGGACGCCTGGGTCGATTTCGATGGCAATGGAACGTTTGACCCGGCAGAGCACGTGTTCAATGCGGTTCCGATTGTCGCCGGTGCCAACTCGCTGAGCTTCCCAGTTCCCGCCAGTTCGGTCTTTTTCACCTTCGCACGATTCCGGGTCACACCCAACGGCATCGCCTCGCCAATTGGTAACGGCGGACTTGGTGAAGTTGAGGACTACGCCGTGCATGGCGAAGTACAGGTGTTTGATTGGGGCGACGCGCCGGACAGCTACTTCACGACGAATGGTGCGGGTGGCCCGTATCATGCTTTGGGTGGGCCCCAGCTCGGCAATCTAATTGACTTCGACGGTAACGGCCAACCTACGTTCGGCGCGATTGGCGACGATCTGAATGGAACCACGCCGGATGATGAGGATGGTGTTACCTTGCCATCGATGACGCCAGGTGGCACGGCAACGGCCAGCGTGACGTTGGCAAACGCCGCGACGGGAATGCTCGACGCCTGGGTGGACTTCAATGGCAACGGCGTGTTCGACCATCCGGCCGAGCAAATCTTCAGCAGCACGCCGCTAACACCCGGTGTGAACAGTTTGAGCTTCCCCGTTCCGATTAGTGCGGTGCCAGGCGGAACTCATGCCCGCTTCCGAGTTAGCACAACGGGCGGACTCACACCCGTCGGCTACGGGGGACCGGGTGAAGTCGAAGACTACCGCGCTGCCATCACGCCAGGGCCGACGGGGTTCACAGGCACTGCGGATCAGTTTGGAGATTTGGCCAGACTATACATCAAGTTCATGCAAGTCGATGGCGAGACATCACGTGTCAACTTCGCAGGGCGCACCGGCAAGCCCGTCTTGGATGAGTTTAGTGACCCGAGCCAAGGAGGTGTCACTTTCCAACCAGATACCGATAATTGGCTGTACGGCGCAGAAGGCGATCCCGGAACGATCGAAAACCTGGATGGCTTCGACGGCAGCTACGCCGAAAATGGCCACACGATTCTCGTCCACCTCGGCAATCACCAAGCCCCCTATTTCGAGATCGTGTTGACCACGCCAGCCTTGGCGATTGGCAGCTTCGTCGGCACGGGTAAGGAAGGCACCGAAACGACACTTCGAATCCGAGCCTACGCAGAGGATGGCACCGAGCTCTATACCTACGACACGCATGTGCAAGCGTTCGACGATCCGGACAATCGCGAAGGCTTCTGGGGAGTCAAAATGGAGTCGCCCGAGATCGCTCGGGTCACGATCCAGAATCTCAACGAGACGGACTACGGCAATAGCCTGTTGCTCGACGGTTTGACGATCGTGCGTCCTTACGACGATACATGCGACCTGAACGGTGACGGGCTGTTGTCAGTCGCCGACCTAGATGCATTCGAAGCAGCAATGCAGTCGGGAGCGGCGGACGACCGTTTCGACCTAAACGGCAATGGCGTCGTCGATGTTGATGACCTGCGAGTCTTCGCGTACAACTGCTTCAACACCGACTTGGGTGATGCAAACCTCGACGGTGAATTCAACTCGAGTGACATCGTGACGGCATTCCAGGGCGGCGCGTACGAACTGGACGTGCCAGCAAGTTGGTCGCAAGGCGATTGGAATGGCGACGGTCGGTTCAACACGGCGGACTTCGTCACCGCATTCCAAACAGGCTGGTATGAACAAGGCCCGTTGGCCAGCGTTGCCGCTGCCACAGAGGATGCGCAACACGCCGACGAATCGGACGCAGCGGATCTCACTGCCAGTGCTGTCGATCAACTCTTCGGACTGTTGGGCCAGCGATCTCATCGCAAGCCGGCAGCCGTCATCTAGTCTGTCCTGTTCCTGGCGGCGGGGCGGCCACTGGCCCGGACCGCTCTGCTGCCCAGGAACGAATTTATAACGCCGCGAGTTGTCTGAGCGACGAAGTGACTTCAGTCGCTTGCTCACCGAACGCGTTGGGAAGGTTTGCGTTCGAAGGTTTGCCGTTGCGCCCTAGCGTCGGTTCCGACCTAGCGCAGAGGCCGATTTAGACATGACGACTTTGGAACTTTGAATGACGAATCGGTCGCTCCGGACATTCCGTCCTTCATTCAAAATCACAAATCCGCAATTCGCAATTCGCAATTCAGGCCGTCCGAACCGCGGCAGGCGCTTTTCGGCGAATTCCGCGACTGGAGGCTACAGCACTGTTTTAACGACCCAGAAGCCAAGTAACACCAACAGAGCAAAAACGACTGTCGCCAACTCCAATCGCTTTTCAAGCTGCTCGCGCACCTTAGGTCCAAAAAAATACAGGCAGCAGGCAACCATAAAGAAACGTGCGGAGCGACCAATGGCCGACGCGACAATCAACGTTCCCAACGACACGTAATCGTGAAAGATGCCTGCACTGATCGTGAATACCTTGTACGGGATCGGTGTAAAAGCAGCGGCCAAGATGGACCAGAAAGCGTGCGCTTCATACAACCGTCCAACAGTTTCCACGCGGTCGGGCGTCACACCGGGCACATGCGAGTAAAAGAAGTCGCCGACCGCATGCCATAAGGCGTAGCCAATCGCCCAACCAACGATCCCGCCTAATAGCGAGCCAGCCGAACTGATCGCAGCGAAGCGAAATGACTTGCGCGGCTGTCCAGCTGAGAGGGCGATCTGCAAAACATCAGGTGGCACGGGAAAGAATGAACTCTCAGCGAACGAGATTCCAAACAATGCCGCCGGACCGTACGGCGTATCGGCCCAATGCAGTACCCAATTGTAGAGTCGCCGAATCGGGTTGGGCTTTTTATCCGTGACCGTATCGATCGCCGTATTCATGTTTTACTTTCGCGAGTAGAGGTCCCAGACCTTCGGACTGGGCAATCGACTAGGGCGTTGCCCCGAAATACACGGCGAGCACCAAACTTGGCTTTGACTTCGCACTAGTATGGCACGTATTCGCTGGATTGAAAACGGCACGCACAGCCCTGTTGTGTCGCGCCGCCGACCACATGACAATGTCCAGTCGTCTTTTGCCAGCCAGTATTCCCTCGATCGGACTCTCTGTCATGTCGTCCCCTAGCGTGTCACGCACAGCTCCTTGGATCTGGACCGTCGTCATCCTGCTTTGGCCGGTGGCATTGCTGAACTATCTCGATCGTCAGATGCTGGCTGCGATGAAGACCTCGATGGTTCATGACATTGCCAACTTCGTGGAATCGACATCCGACGCGCAATGGGGTTTTGTGCTTGGATCGTTCAAATGGATCTACGCTTTGCTGAGTCCATTTGCCGGTTTCATCGGCGATCGGACGAGTCGACGGCATGTGATCGGTTTGAGCTTACTGATGTGGTCAGCGGCTACTTGGGCGACGGGCTACGTCGAAACCTACGAGCAATTGCTGTGGGCGCGAGCGTTGATGGGAGTCAGCGAAGCATTCTACATACCGACAGCGTTGGCATTGATCGCCGATTTCCATCGCGGGTCGACTCGCTCATTGGCGGTGGGCGTCCACCAAACCGCGATTTACGCCGGCACGATTCTCGGAGGGTTTGCCGGGTACGTGGCCGACTCGCCGACGCTGGGTTGGCGAACTGCATTTTTCGTCTGCGGCATCGTGGGTGTGATTTACGTCGTGCCGCTCATGAGTTTTCTCAAAGCCCCGCCCGCTCCTGAAACTCCGCTGGAGAAGGTTGCACCGCAGGCAGCCTTGCGAGAACTGCTCACAAATTCCGGCTTCCTTCTGATGGTGCTCTACTTCACGCTACCCGCGTTAGCCGGTTGGGTAATACGCGACTGGATGCCCGCGATCTTGAAGGAACAGTTCGGTCTCGGCCAAGGCAAGGCAGGCGTCAGCGCCGTGCTTTATGTTCAACTTGCTTCACTTGTCGGGGCAGCGTGGGGCGGTTGGCAAGCTGACCGTTGGATGCGTCACACACCGCGCGGTCGCATCTTCGTGAGTGCGATCGGCATGATGTTGTTCTTACCGGCGCTATTTGGGGTCGGCAATGCGGGCACGTTAACCGCCGCGGTGATGTTCTTGCTACTGTTCGGAATCGGCTGGGGGTTCTTCGATTGCAACAACATGCCGATCCTCTGCCAAGTTGTGCGTCCGGAATTGCGGGCGACCGGCTACGGGATCATGAACATGGTGAGTATCAGCTGCGGCGGCTTCGCCGACTGGGGCTTCGGTGTACTGCGCGACCGCGACGTGCCGCTGAACATCATCTTCGGTGTGTTCGCCGGACTTGCCCTGATCTCGGTCGTGATCGTCCTGCAGATAAAGCCCAAGATCGTCAGTGACGAGTTCGCCGCAACGCGTTAGCGATGGTTTATGACGCGGCGCAGGGCCTGATTTCGGAAAGACGATTTCGGATATTGGAATGATGAATGATGAAGTAATCGTTGCGCACATGCTGTGCTTCATTCAGAAATCAACAATCCGCAATCATCATTCAGACATCCTCTCCGCCCGAACTGCGGCTGGCGCGTTTCCGCCAACTGACTCGCATTCGCCAACGCGTTGTCGTTTGACGCAACGCGTTAGTTCATCGCTAAAATCGCACGCAGGATCTTGAGCGTCGTCTCGGTCTGACTCAGTTCGTAGTTGCGTTGATTCGCTCGCGCCGCCGCCCCCAGCTTTTCCAGCTCGTGAATCACGATAATGCGATCTTCGGCAGCGGCAATCTGTTTGTCAACGATCATGCGCAAGATCTGCAGCTTGCGTTGAGCGGCTTCGCAATTGAGTCCGGCGATTTGGACTTCCAGATTGGTAATCGTCGTGTTGCCAGCAAGTCGCTGGACAGTATCCAGATTGAGCCGAGCGATTTTCAGATCGCGAATTGCATCACTGTACTCTGTGGCCAATCGAATTAGGTCGTCCGTCGGGGTGTCGAGCGACGACAGCGCGGCAGAAGCGTCCAACATCGCGTCGGCCTGCGCCCACGTCGTTGACTGACCAGCGACGACCAAGCAACTCACAATCAACAATGTTCGGACTGGGGCTGCACAGCGAACCGCTTGAAGAACCCATCCGGAAACTACTTTGACAATATTCGATGACATCGAATCATCCCCTCAATATGGAAGTGGTTCTTCGCTTAACGTGGCTCGCGAGTCGTGAAGTCACCAAAGTCTTCAAACTCGTAGCTGACCGTTCGAATTGCCGCATCAGTTGTATTGGTGTCCGCCGTGGGACCGATCGGATAAATGCCCTGCATCGGCAGCTCTGGCGTCTGAGTTGGTGGCAGCAGCAACTGCTGAACCTCATGTTGCTGGGAGCCATCCAACCAAACCGTCGGAGGCTGATCCGTCAGATTCATCTGCACGGGGCCCCGCCCCGACTTCGCAGGCGTTGTCGCCGCCGATGACGAAACGTCTGTGTCCAAAGTCATGTAAACGCCCGCACCACTGCGAATCATTTTCAAGCGTTCGACTGCTGAGTTGTACCCTAGAGCACTCGTCTCATTCAATGACATATCCGTCAACGTCATGGTAACTGGCCCCGCTCCCGGCATGTATGTGGCGAACCCAGCCGCATCACAACCGCCCGAAGCGCAGCCGCCGCCGGTTGCTCCGCAGCAGGCCGAGCAGCGTGGTTCCACGACATACTCCACCGTCGGTACACATTGGACGACCGTCTTACGGACCAGGCGATGTCGCATCCGAACGCGTCGCGCGCCGGTAAGCCAACTCGTCAGCGAGTTCCCTTTGGAGCAGTCGGAACAGCCGGGATCGTCGCAGGCCAAACCATCACAACTGCCGGCATCATCACAGTTCGCGCCGTGAGTGGACGAACCGCTCGGCAGCGAACATGCTGGTACGCAGATCGGTTCGCAGACCGTGTCCCAAACCGTCGACTCCACGGTGCGCATTGTCTTAACGGGGCGGCAGACCCAATCATCTCCCGCAGGCGCTCCACAAGAGACACAGTGAGCGGCCCAGGCCGGCAGCGTCGGTAGCAAACAAGTTAGCGCCACCGCGAGACAACTCAAGCGATTCAAACGCATGTGCGACGTATCCTTGTCACGAGTTCGTTAGAAGTCGACTTGCAAACGCATCGCGAGCACATCGCCCTGCGCGTCCAATTGATTACCGATCGGGCTGGCATGCGCCATGGAATGGATCCAGTTCGCCATCACGCGTACTTGCGGATTCCAATACCAGTTGATGCCCGTCGTCAGATCGTTCAGATACTGGCCATTTAAGTCAGCAAAGCTCAAATACGACCAACGAAAAGCAACTTCCCAAGCACCATAACCGGCTTGAGTACCCCGTGCCGTGCGCACGGCCCAGAAGTTTTCGTAAGGCACCACACGTCGAAATACGGCGTAGTTGCGATCGTACGGCCGATGCTCGCCGGTTAGGAAGTAACTTGTTTGCACGTAGGCGCCATACAGGTCGGCGTCCTTGGCCCCATTGCGGTCCAGGCTAAGCCAGTTCATTTCGCTCTGTACGGACCAGGGGCCATTGACCCAAGCTAATTCGCCATTCAGTACGTGATAGCCCTGGACGTCCATCGTCAAGGTATCGATCAAGCGGTCCGATTGATGGATCTCGGGCCGAGCGGAGAATCGCACGGCGCGAGTGCCGCCCACGGGACCATCTTCCAGTTGCGGTCGATTAAATGAGTAGCCAAGTCCCGTGTGCAAAACGTACTGACCACCTGTTGCTTCGTCGTATAACGGCGTCCACGTTGCACGGCTGATGAAACGCGCGCCTTGGTTATTGTCATAACGATGGTGCGATGACTCGTCCAAGTCATAGAAGAACGCGCCATAGGCCCAGGTCGTCGCATACATTTGCGAA
>JAGQPK010000273.1 GCA_020426755.1 Planctomycetales bacterium | reverse complement strand
ACCATGTTGCAGGACTTGGATGAAACCGTGATCGACGTCGACAAGGCTTTGCAGAAGGTGGGCCTAGAAACCGTCGAACTGCAAATCGATAAGGCAGAGTACGGAGCCGGCGAAAAGCAGCATGACGTGACGGCCATCTTGGCCAAACAAGTTGGTAAGTTGCCGCTGCTGCGTGTACCAGGTCGCAACTACAATTCAGCCTTCGGCGATCCCGCGCCCAACGAGCGAAAGTCGTTGAAGATCAAGTATCGCATCAACGGTAAGGCCGCCGAAGCGACGTTCGCAGAGAACTCGATGATCGTGCTGCCAATGCCGTAGGAGAACTTCAGTTCACAAGTTAGCCCAATGTCGTTAGTCGCGGTTTGCAAGTAGGCGCAAGCCGCGGTTTGTAAGTTCGCCGAAAGGCGTTAGCCGCGGTTCGTAAGTTCGCCGAAAGGCGCCAGCCGCGGTTCTTGGAACGCTGCGATTGAGGAATGATGATTTTCGATTTCTGCTTTTTTTTGAACGTAAATGCACCGCGGGCGCTTGTCGTACTTCCGAAATCCGAAATCCGCGTTCCGAAATCTGACTCCATGCCGGGACAGAACCGACGCTAACGCGTTGCGGCGAACTAAACACACGACGGCGAATTAAACACACGACGGCGAACTAAACGCGCGACGTCGAAAGCCCACTACGACCGCTGTGAGTAACAACGCCATGGCATCCACCCTTCGCACCAGCAGCGACGTGTTAGCCCCTGAATTTCAGGATATTCGACGCGTTTTTCTCGCCGAGATCATCCGTGTTCCCGGGATTCGCTTCGGATCTGGCACGGCACTACTCATCACCGGTTTAACTGCGTTGTTGTTAGCTTCATTTCTCCAGCGGCTGACATGGCTAACGATTCTAACCATGAACGTCGTTGGGATTCTGACTGCGGCGGAACTGCTCGTGTACAATCTTCCGCGACGCCTGCAAGAAGCGATTGTAGACAACTGTTATCGCAGCAACGGGAGTTGGTCGGAGCGTCGGTGTCAGATTGAACGATCCGCGGTGCGTCGCTACCGCCGGCACGTCATCCTATCGCTAACGCTCGTCTCTGCGTCTGTTCACGTCGGTCTAGTTGCGTTTGATCAAGGTGTGTTGCCGCTACAAACAAGCATCGCACTGATGCAAACTGATCCCGCCGCAGACAACTCGGACGTTGTCGATAACGTCGACCGCAAATGGTCAGAATGGCTAGGTGCCAATCGCCAACAGCAGCGTCGTCGGTTGGGCAAGCTCTCCCCAGTACTCTGGACGTCACTGATCGTTGGCATACTAATACTGACGTGGCTCATCAAGAACGCTTATGTCTGGGCACTTTGCCAACTCGCTTCGTCGATCCACGTACGATCGGAACAATATCGTCTCAACAGCTTCTCACGCATACTCGACTGCTCAAACAACTAGGACGTCCCGACCGCTCTTACCGTTCGCATCTCGAAATGGGAGCAGATCGCGCGTCAATTTGCGGTATGTAATGCATAGCTGCGTGCTTACTTGGCTACATAGCAAACAAACTACCGTTGACCGCCAACTTCCGCGTTCCACTTATTCAACTCTGAGTCAAGACGCTTGACGATCTCGGGGTACACTGCACTACAGTCGTGTTGCTCGCCAAGATCGTGATCCAGATTGTATAACCGCTTCGCGTCAGCCGTCTGCACCAACTTCCAACTGCCCAGTCGAGCGGCTTGCGCATCTTCGTCGCGCCAAAACAGCACACGTTCCGGTAGTGGCTGGTCTTTTAGCAGTAGGTCACGCAAGTCGATCCCGTCCATGGTCTGCGAGTCGGATTGAGTGTCTGCATTCGCCAATGAAAGCAGCGTGGGCATCACATCCATGGACGTGGCGGTTTCCTGAGTTACACGCCGAGCCCCTATCATGCCGGGCCAAGAGGCGATCGCGGGCACACGATGTCCGCCTTCGTACAAATCCGCTTTTTCGCCGCGTAACGGATCGTTCGCAGAAATCTGCCCATGATGCAAACCGTGGTAACTGATGTAACCACCGTTGTCAGAAGTAAAAAGCACCAAGGTGTTTTCGCGCAGCTGCAACCGCTGTAACGTTTCGATCAATCGTCCCACGTTTTGATCGAGTGATTCAATCATCGACCGCACGGCCCGTGTGGTGTTGCGGTGATGCCCCAGTTTCGTCAGGCCGGGTGAGCTGGCACCTAAGCCAACTTGACGGTGTGTTGCAGGATCGGTGTCCGACGGCGCTTGCCAAGGAAAATGAATCGCCGTGTGCGGCAAGTACAAAAAGAAGGGTCGGTCACGATGCGACTCAATAAACTCGATCGCGTGCTCCGTCAGTAGATCCGTGTTATAGCCCTTAACCGACAGCGGCGTCGTTTGCCGCCACCAATCGGGCTGACCTGCGCGACTGATCCGTGAGAAGTAGTCCGAGTCGCCCGTCGTATGGCCAATGTACTGATCAAAGCCGTGCAATGTCGGACCATTGGCAATCGTCCCCAAGTGCCACTTGCCGAAAATCGCCGTGGCGTAGCCGGCGTCACGTAACCGTTCTGCGATCGTCACGGTCTCTGTCGGCAAGCCCTGCTCGTCTTCGTCGAGCGGTCGTTCAATGCCGACGCGCTGCTGATAACGACCGGTCATCAGCGCCGCACGCGTCGGTGAACACATGGCACCGTTCGAGTGAAAGTCTGTGAACCGCAGGCCGCTTTGCGCCAAGCGGTCCAAATGCGGCGTGCGATTCCGCATATTGCCATAGCAACCGAGATCTCCATAGCCCAAGTCGTCGGCGACGATCAGCACAAAGTTTGGCGGCGCGGCCGTAGCACAACGAGCCATTGCCAAGATGATGCAGGCGAAATGTACGTAGTGAGCAAACCGTGCGGTCGACGAATGATTTGAACAGTTCATGAGTACTTCCGTTTGAGAGAAACTCACACACTTTGGAGTGCGGCCGCGCAGCTGCCGCTTTGGAACGAAGCCATACGGAACGCGCCTCTTTTGACCATCCAACACGATGCGGCGAGCGCGGCGCTGCAACGTTTCCTCTCAAGTCGTCGGCAACCTGATAGAGTCCCGCCGTTGCGTCCCGCTGAGCTTATCGTAAAAGCGATAGCTGCGCGATCGCACTCCAAAAAACTGACGCTCACACCGGCAGCGAGGAACCACGTGATTTAATTGACGAAATGAAATGATAATCGCTATCCTGTCTCCATGCGACCTCGCCCGTTAACGATCATCGTCTTATTCGCATGTGCCGGCCTCCTGGCTTGGCGTCACTGGCCGCGTTATGAAGTCGATCCTAATCTGAACAATGAAGCCATTTTCTTGAGGCTCGAACAGCCTGTTGAACTGGCGTGCAACGGATTGCCGCTCGGCGAGGCACTCGCGCTGTTCGGCCAAACTACCGGTATCGACGTGGACATTGACAATTCAGTTGCGGCCTACGATTCCCAGGCAATGCAATCGCCCGTGATCTGGCGTGACTGGAAGCTGAGTGGTGTCGGCACACTGCGTCTCCTCTTGGATCAAGTCGACTCTCGACTGGACTATGACATTCACAATGGCCGCATTCGTATCCTGCCACCTGACAGCATTGCTGATTCGAGCCGATTCCAGATTGCTCGCCTGCATTCGATCCCCGTGGCGGCGATCGGTGCTCACGGGATTGATGTGGAACGCTTGTACGAAGCAACAACAATTTGTATCGAACCGAATGCGTGGGAGGACGTGGGCGGCGACGGCCAGATACGCCGGCTACCGGCAGCACTACTTGTTAACCACCATACGAATGTGCACATCCAGATTTCTCGGCTCATTGAAGCATTGGTCGACCTCGAAAAGAATCCCTGGCGTACCAAGCCTTACTACCTGAACGGCCAACAGAACACTGCAGACAGACTTCAGGAGAAACTCCATCAGCCGTTCGCGCTACTACCGACACCGACAACGCTTGGTGCCATCATCGAGACGCTCTGCGTACATTACAACTTGC
The DNA here is from genome assembly GCA_020426755.1 of Planctomycetales bacterium. Taxonomy (GTDB): domain Bacteria; phylum Planctomycetota; class Planctomycetia; order Pirellulales; family Pirellulaceae; genus JAGQPK01. Next base: position 2,831 of record JAGQPK010000273.1, on the reverse strand, counting down.
CGATCGTCGTCGATCGCGCGGCCCTGGATGACGCCGGCATCACGCTCGAAAATTGCACGCTGAACTTCCATTCCCCGCCAACCTCAGTTCAGGAAGTGCTGCTGTTCACACTGATGGAAACGGAATTAACGGCCTTATCCTGGGACGGCGTCCTGTGCGTGACGACGCACGACGCAGCATCGAACTACACTAATGTCGCCGCATTTCCAATTCATGACCTGCTGCAGCGCGGCTTCACATTCGACGATCTTGCCGTATTGATCCAATCAACGATCGATCCTGATACATGGGACTCAGTGGGCGGCCCTGGCTCGGTGTGCTTGTGTGGCAAGGCGGCGATTTTGTCGCAAACGCCGGAGGTGCTACAGAAGATTGAGCGATTGTTGACACGAATGCGCGCGGCCCTAACTTCGCCGGAGATCGATCGCCCTTCAAATCAGGCATCCGCGAATCGAAACGTTGAACCACTCCAGCGCCCCGTTTCGCTGCATCGATCGGACATTCCATTGCGGAACTTGTTGCGCGAACTATTGAGTGAAGTCGGACTTACGATGTTGATCCAGAGTGCATCGCTGGATAAGTACGACTTATTCCAGCAACTTGCCGTTCCCACAAGTGTCGATGTCGATGCCGAACGGTTGCAAACTGTGCTCGATCGATTGCTCGCGAACACGGGGCTCGCAGCGAATTACTGGACAGATAACATCGTCCTCTTGACTGCATCACACGACATTTCATTTTCGCAGGTCGTCCAGGTATATAACGTAGAGCATTTGATCTCGCACGGCTCGCTCAGGTCGCTCAAGCAAATGATCACCGATACGATTGGCCCTGGTAGCTGGGATGACGGCGGCGGCGAGGGATCGATCTTCGAGGGTAACGGCCTCCTGGTCGTAAATGCTACGCCGGCGATTCAGTGGGAGATCGGTGAGCTGCTTACTGGATTGAATGAGGCGCGTGACGCCTACGATCGTGACGAATTGGTCGTGTACCGGCAGCAAAACAATCCCTATTCGGCAACAGAAAGCAATGCACGCGCAATTCGCGTCTATCGAACGGGCCGTGACCGTCCGGCGAGCTGGGCATCACCACGCAAGTCAAGGCAGAATCACCGCGTGTGGGAAATCGGTGAGTTCCTGGCCGCGCAAATGAATGATGACGGTCGGGAATTTGAGAACCACGTATGGAATGTAGAAATTGCGATCGAGAACCACGAATTCCTCGTCCTGAGTTGTACGGACAACGAACACGAACTCGCTGAGCGTTATTTGCAGCTCGTGACACGCCCGGCCGCCAGCGACAACGATCGGTCAGTTGTCTCGGAGAGAGCTTGGGAGTTACTCACACCCATTTCAAGTGACACGCCGCCTGTTTTCGCAGAAGCCCAACGCGACCTCAGCGAATTACATCAGCAACTCCGCTTTCTACCCGCGCATCCGAATGACTCCGTGCATCCAGACTTTCTGCTGGCGTTGGACTTGCGACAATATCTCGCCCGTGGACTTTCTCAGCTTTCCTTTCAGACAAGCACACTCTACTACGCCGACTGGTTGTGGGTTCGCACCGATTCAGCGGAACACCTGGTCGCAGCGCGAGACTGTATTGACCAGCAATTGGCGTTGCTATCTACGATTCTCCAAGCAATTAACACCTCGGTAGCAACGCCCAAAGATAGAAACATTGCCGATCGGTTGCTTGAAATTGCCATCGATGATGCCACGCCAGAACTTAACGACTGCGCCGCCTGGTTGTTAGCAGTCGCTGGCCAACGCAACGTGAAACTAAGTGCGGAGTCGGTTCAAAATCTGGCAAATAACGCTCAGCGAATCGCGCCCGACTTGCGCCAGTCCGTTCTCAAGTACGCACAGTCCAACGATCCACGTGACATCGCACCGCTAATCCCGTTGCTGACAGAGAACTTAAGAACACGATCGCAACTTCATCAATCACGGATAATCAAACGTGTTGCGGAGTCGGGCATCGCGGGCGTGACTGCATTGTGTGATTTACTGTCACATGGCTCCTATGAATTGGAGAACGAAGTCGTCGTCGAACTCAAACATATTACCGAACAAGACGAGCGTGCACTTCCGCTCATCGTCTCAGCTTGCCTAAAGCTGAGCTACACGACACAACGTGATATTGCAGCGGCGCTTGCTGGCCTCCCTCAGCGTAGTGATCAGCTCCGCAGGTTGATCCAAGAATACGACCGACGTGCCGATCCGGACTTCCAACGACAATGGCAACGATTTCGCACTCAACTACAAATAGAATTAGGCGAGAACCCATTCGACTTGGTGGTGCCACCCAATGAATACGATTCCTCGTCCAGTGATGCGGTACCCCAACCATGACAAATAAGCGATTCGGCTGGCACCTCGAACTGCGACACCTGTTCCTGCTGGTGGTTGTTGCAGCCACCTTGAGCGACGTATTCCTGAGGCCTACGCCACAACGCCAACAGTTCGGCAACTTGATCATTGAGAGCAACTACGACAAGGCGACCACAGCCGAGAAAGGGCCCTGGCGATTGTGTACGCCAGGTGGGCAGACGCTCGCGGTGGGACATCACAGTGACGAGGGAGGGGCCGATGGAACTTGGACGTACTTTCATCCAACCGGCAGACGACTTTGCGGTGGCCGTGCCGACAATCATTGCATTGACACGTGGACAACATGGTATCCCGATGGTACGCAGCTGTGCCAAGCGACGTTCACGACGACACGTCCCAGCGAACCGAAGATCGTGGGGGGTGCGACCGGCTCCGGTTACGCGTCATTGATCATCGCGCCGGAGCTTATCCACGTCGCAGCCAGACAAGGTCAAGTGA
>JAGQPK010000272.1 GCA_020426755.1 Planctomycetales bacterium | reverse complement strand
CAGGGTTCGACAATCTATTGACACTTAACCTGGGAGCGAATCAGCTTGCTTCGATCGAGGCCGGGGATTTTCAGGGCCTCAAGTATTTGATTGCGCTCGGACTAGCACAGAATCAACTTTCGCAATTTGACGCAGTAGCACTCAGTGGGATTGAAGAACTGTTCAGCCTGGATCTAAATGGAAACCGTATCGACGCGATCCGAGCAGAGGATTTCAACGGACTAAGTAGTCTCGAGTCACTCTATTTGTCCGGCAATCAACTGCAGTCTCTTGGCAACGGTGCCTTCGCATCGCTGTATAACCTGTTGACGCTTGATGTCAGTCATAATCAGATCGAGGAAGTCGCGCCGGGCGATTTGCAAGGCCTCGATTACGTCTTCACATTGGATCTGAGCCACAATCGGATCTCGCAGGTATCCCGTGAGCGTTGGCAGGGCCTGTATAATGTGCAAACCATGTTGTTCGGCGGCAACCGCATCACGGCCGTTCCCGTTGACGCATTTCGCGAACTGCCTTTCCTGCAGACGCTCGACTTAAGCAACAACCAGATACAAACGATCGAGGCCGGCGCCTTTAATGGCTTGATCGATCTGCAGACGCTCGAGCTCAACGGGAACAAACTTGAGCAACTCGACGCCGCCGCTTGGCAGGGCCTGAATTCCTTGCTCTTTCTAGATCTGAGCGACAATCATCTTGCCGAACTCACGCCCGGTCTCTTGGGTTCAATGCGCGACCTGCAGGTGCTCTCGCTAAGTCGCAACCGTTTGACCAAGCTGACGATCGGCAGTCTTGCCGGACCAACCTATCTGCAGGAGTTGGATCTGAGCAACAATCTCATTGCGACGATCGAGTTGGGAGCGACAGCTGAGTTGGCAAATGTAGAGACCTTGAAGCTGAACGGGAATCGACTGCAACAGTTGTATGTCGATGAGTTTCAAGGAATGAGCTACCTGCAGCGTCTTGATCTCAGTGCAAATCAAATCGACTCGATCGAGGCCGGTACCTTTCGCGGCCTGTCCCTGCTGACGACGTTGGACTTGCGCGGTAACCAGATCAGCGAACTCGCTTCGTCAATGCTTGCCGGACTAGATGGTTTAGAAACCTTGCGGCTGGACGACAACCCACTGCATGCGGTGGCACCGACAACGTTCGCTGGCTTGCCGGCCTTGCAATCATTAGTGCTGGATGCCAGCAGGCTCGCACGATTCTCGGATGGCGTCTTCACGGAATTGCCTCAGCTACAAACCTTGGTAATAAATGGCAGCGGCGACGCGGTTGTGTCACTCAATCTGGTGGGAGCTCGTTTTGAGGATCTCACGTCCTGTAATGTGTCGAACACGACGCATCAAGCGAGTGGTTATTGCGTGGAGTATAGCCAGGACATTGAGACACTGACGTTAGACAATGCCGTGCTGTCGCCAGCAGCGTTCAATGCCATCCTCGCGCAGGCGCCGAATGCCAAAGTGTTGTCGCTAGTCGGACTGGCGTTCGCCCATGAGTTGCCGCAAGACCTGAGCACGCAAATAGCAGGTGTTGGGCCACGCACGGTTGTGGTTGATGAAGGTTTGTTCGCTCGGTTCGCCGCTGAGTTCGAGTTGTTCGCAAGTGAACCAGGCCAGGAATTGTCGGTACTCGGTGATTTTGACGGTAACCGACAATTGACTGTCGACGATCTTGATCAGCTTACGCTGGCCATTCGGAGTGGTGTTAACGAGCGACGTTTCGATCTAACGGGAGATACGCTAGTGACCGCTGACGATCAGTTGGCATGGGTACATCAATTGAAGCATACGTACGTTGGAGATGCCAATCTGGACGGACGGTTCGACTCCGCTGATTTTGTACAGATCTTTGCGGCCGGGCAGTACGAAGACGATATCGTCAACAACTCCACGTGGTCGACGGGAGATTGGAACGCTGATGGCGAGTTCTCATCGTCCGACTTAGTTCAAGCGTTCCAGGATGGTGGTTACGAGATTCGTGCGAATTCCAACGCGGTGCAGTCCGTGCCCGAGCCCGCTACGAGTGGTGCCGCGATTATGGCGCTGTTGATCAGTACGCTCGCAACCCGCCGCCGATCCGCAGCGTGAGGCACAATGCTAACGGATCATTCGCATTCGGTGGTCATCTTCGAAGAAACCCGCGTGGCGAGGACTATATCCCGTTGCCACTGAAGCCGAAGTTGCGAGGCGACACGCGCGGCATCAATTTGCCATCGAGCCAGAGTTGCAGTACCGGCTTGACTGCCGCACGGACTTGCGGATCGGCGTCCGCTTCTAATCTAGCGACGCGCTCCATTAGCTCATTGACTAGCAGGGACGCCGCCTCGTCCGGCCAGACGTGTCCAGTATCGACGGTGGGATTGGCCAGCGTTTGGTTGAGACAGTCGGGATACCATTCGTCATCGTAATCTACCCACGTTACTCGGTGCACCGTATGAAGTAAGAGTGCCGCCGCGGCTCGTCTAGCGCTGGGGCGTTCGTCCAGCAAGAATCCGTCAAGGCAGGCCAAAAGCAACTCTTTGTTCGTCGGTAGGAACCCAGCAATCAGCCGCACATAGCGTAGATCATCCACCGCACGCGTGAAGACTCGCTTCAAGTACGCATCGTAATGAGCAGCGTCAATTGTCAATAAGACACGACACAATTCGAGTTCGAAGGGTGGGGGCTCGTTTGCCATCAGTGCTGTGAGTGGAGCAATCGCCTCGCTCGCCGCTGGCCCCAGTTGTGCAATCGCTTCTGTGGCCTCCCAACGAGAAGGGTGATTGGGATCTTCGACGACCGACAACAGAATTGTTAGTCCAGTCGTGCCGATTTGCCGAAGTCGTTGCAACGCCACGTAGCGTTCCTGAAATCTGAGACTGTTTACTTGCGCATGAAGGAGGGCCAGGTCGAACTTTCTCACGGCTTGCGAAGGCATGCTACCTGACAAAAGCTGGTCAGCCTCGTAGACCATGCGTCGCGAGATCTCGCCGTGTTCGTTATACCATTGCGCCTCACTCTGTCTGGCTTCATCGACGTCTCCCGTCAGAGTGACTGGCGATATTTGGGCGAAGCTACTCCACACGATAGTGGGTTCACTTGGTTGTGTTGCTGAGTATTTCGCCTCACACAGCGGCGTACCATCCGGCTTCCACGTGATCCAGGTATCGACGCAGCGACCGTCGATTGCTTGACCACTTGAGTGCCGTTCGCCGGTCGGATAGACGTAGGTCCATCTCCCGTCGGCGTTGCCGTCGCGATCATGATGTCCGACTGCCAGAGTTTTGCCAGCTTTAGTCCGCAACCGCCAAGTCCCGGTCTCAACGCCCGATTGTTCGTCGTAATTGCTTTCAATAATCAAGTTGCCGAATGACTGACGTTGAGGATTGGGACGCAGAAAGACGTCGCTGATGGTAGCGGCTACGACGAGCAACAGAAACAAGCTTCTCAATTCGATTCGCCAACCAATTTGCTTACTGATCATAGTTGACTAGCCGTTTCCTTGGATTCGGTATCGTTGTGGCCCAAATCATCTGCGGACTTCTGGTCAGGAATCACCTCGTCGCCCAGTGACACTTGCAACTGAGCGCGGAAGTGTTGCCAGCGCCGCTTAACCTCAGGTGTTTCGCGACGGTCGTACTCGATCACGAGCTTACGGATTAAATCGGCATGTTGTGGCAGACGGCCGAATGACTCGGCGATGTATCGATGGGTTATATAGTCCACATTTGGAAATACGGCAAACATCAGCGCGATCGCATCCGAATCCATTTCCGCGATTTGACTGAGGCAGTGGACGATTTCGGAATGCATGTCGTGTGATTCCTGACCGAGTAGTTTGCAAAGGGCCGGGCCGACGGCAATTCCCATCTTTGTGAGGACCGTCAGTACTTGTTTGCGTTCGTCCGGAGGTCGCGATGTCAGGCGGTCCATGATGCGTGGGATCAACGGACTGGCTTCGGGCGGATTATTCACGCTCGTGCCCAATACCACCGGCCAGCGTAAGTCACTGGAAACTCGGTCTGCATTTGCCGCCAGCAGGTTGAACGACTCGGCGCTCAGCTTAACGCGCCGATCGCTCACGAGTTTCAATAGCCAGGCCGCGCTATCTTTTAAGTGTGCTGCTTCATCGTCGATCGCAATACGCAATAACCGGTCAGCGATCGTTGCTTCAGCCTCGTCCTCGAACGCTGTCGCAACCTGCTCGATGACCGTGTTCAGGTGCGACAACTCCTTGTCAATACAGTTGCGCGCCGCGTCGAGGTGCTCCGGCGAATCGACCATCATCCACAAGGCTTCAGGATAATAGAGCGTGTTGGTTTTGAACGGTAGCTGAGAGAGAGCGCGATCAAGGAACTTCCGTAGCTCGAGACTAATCGTAAAATCGCTTTGACGGACGTCCGCTGGTATCTCCGACAGCGTGTTGATTGCTTTGAGAAGCTCGCTGAGATCGCGCACCGCTTCTGTGTGGTCTGAATCTGCGGATGTCGAGTCAGCGGGGATGATTTCCCACCCATTGTTTTTACCTGTCTCTTGATTTCTTTGGGATGCATGCGTGGCCCAATAGAGAAATCGATTGACGATGTGATGTTCCGCTTGGGGACAACTGACGACAAGAACCGAGCGATTCTCGATGGCAAGCTCGGACGCGTTCAACTCCTCCTTGCGCGTCTGATTCACGACTTCTATTTGCCTGGAGAGGTAGAGATCGAAACGACGAGGGCTCTCGCCCTCCTTCCATCGCGCGGTGGCCCAATTTGACAGACGCTCACGCCCCAACTGGTATACTCGTAACGTATGTGGTGGAAACTCCGTGGGCACAACGGTGGACGGTTCCGGCGCGCGATAGACCACAAGTTCGTCTCGATCGTAAGCATCGGGAGCCGTCCGCAGTGCAGCTAGTAGCTTCCCTATCTGATCTTGAACCGATGGAGAGGCGTTCACGATTAGCACCCCGCCCCATTGATTGATCGACCAATCGCCGCCGACGCTATCCCATTCGTCTTGGGCAATCGAGTCTTCAATCACGGAAGATAGGAACATCGGTGAACCGTGTGACACGAGGTGCTCGACGTTGTAGATCTGGAGGGAGGCGAATGGAAGCGTGGCGAAATGAGCATTCTTGATGACGATTGCGCTGTCATCCAACCATACCGGAGTCAGATGAAGCCGTTTGAGGACTTCATCGAGCACCTCACTCAACGGCATGCTGTCTGCGTTGATGCTAGTAAGTTTGGAGTCGAGTATCGCATTGACTGAAGGATCGTTAACGAGCAATGACATATCCGCCAGAGCAAGGACTTCGCGCAGGAGTTCGTCTGCTGTTACTTCCGGACGCTGTAGGGTGACGGGGGTTGCGAGCTTCGTCAGTGCGGCAATAGTTGCGGGCGATTCGACCGAAATGCTGTCGATCTCGGGATTTGATCGCAGACTTCGCATGCCTTGGAACAGGCGATCAATCTTTCGCATCACGTCGGGTGTTTGCGAGATGACAATCGCTTTGCCGCAGGAATGCTGCGTACCAGCACCTCCGAGGCAATCCCACGAGTCAGGTGAAACGGCCGTTTCTAGCAACTGCGTCAGATCTAAAAACGAGAAACCCTGCTGAAGAAAATCGTACACGGGAAAGACCGCAGTCTCGAGGTGTTCGTCATGCTCTTCCCCAGCGGTGATGCATAATACGTCGTCGTGGGGAATGGCAGTAAGACCCGTCGAAGCGAGTACCATCGCGATGGCGGCGTCCGCTGACGACACAACAGAGTCATTGACATCGATGTCGTCATCAAGCTGGACCCCCGCGTCCGGCAAGCTGTTACGATCGATGACGATGGGAATATCGTATTGAGAACGTAGGTCGTTGACAACGGTCTCTAAGCTTGCTGGCTGTTGCAGATAGGCGACGGTCTGCTTGAGACTTTCCTGCAGAGCTGGTGATGCGACTCTTTGTTTGGTCAGGTAGATCGGTTGTGTCTGCCATGGATCGGATTCGACTACTGTCAACGCTTTAATCAGCCGCTCGACTCTAATCTGCACCCGGGGGTGATGATTGACAAGCAGAGCGCCGGGCAGCTTGCGCAAGTCGCCGTCACCGCCAACCTCCACCCACGTATTGGGTTCGATACAGGTTGTCATGGTATCGCACAACGTCTCTAGATTGATGCCATTCTTGCCCAGCGATGCTGCCGGAATGACATGTACTCGCGCGACCTGATAGCGACTCGAATCGACAGCGTAATCTGACGGAACAATCCGAATGTGGTCTGCGTGAATCACAAAATCAAGACGTGACTCGACCTGACACAAGAGAAGTCGCAGGGTGTCGATCCCGCTCAACTTCCAGTCATACCAAGTCACGGGATAGAGCAGGCACTGGGGATCGTACGGCGGGATGCTGCTGTCGATCTCAACTTCAATACCTGTCGCTTGACTGAAGAGCTCAAGTGCCTCACCAAGCGGCAGTTCATCGCAGGTGAGTTCGACGCGCTGTTCGAGCTGTCGATAGATTGCTTCGTTCACGAAGTCGGGATCGACCTCAAGCGTTGGCCGATGTCGCCAGAACAGCAGGCCGGCGCAGATCAACAAGACGACGATGGTTAACAGACGAGGTCGCATGCTGTCAGGATAGCGATAAGTGTTTGACGACGTCAATCAAAACAGTTCGCCGCACGACGTTAGCCCAATGGCACTCAATTAACATTTCAGCAGACAAAAAATGCAGTTCCCCCTCCCGTCGATGGTCTCCACTTCGCGCAACACAATACCGGGAGGGGGCACGGGGGAGGGAACCGAATACGCGTCGTTGTGAGGTGGTGACACATATGTGAGCCGATTTCCGAATGATGATTGCGGAGTTGTGAATGTTG
>JAGQPK010000271.1 GCA_020426755.1 Planctomycetales bacterium | reverse complement strand
CAAGTGCATCCGAGCAACGGAGTGAAGCGCTGCTGGCTGACTTCTTGCAGCGGACTGTCGAAGCGTTCAAAGGGACGCGAGAAGCACGTTCGCAACTCGCCATTTATGGCACACAATGACATGCTGATAAACGAACGGCCACTCAACGCCTTCACGGTAGACGTGGAAGATTACTTTCAGGTCACGGCGTTCGAGCGGGATATTTCCCGCAGCGATTGGGATGCTTATCCGCTGCGCGTGGAAGCGAACACATTGCGATTGTTGGAGATTTTGGCAGACGCGCAAGTGACCGGGACGTTTTTTGTCGTTGGCTGGATTGCTGAACGTGTACCGAGTTTAGTCGAAGAGATTCGACGCGCCGGTCATGAGATTGGTTCGCACAGCTACTGGCACCGTTTGGTGTATGAGTTGACCCCAGAGGTGTTTCACGCGGACTTGGTTCGTTCCTGTCGAGTCCTGTCGGATATTTTGGGCGAGCCGATTAAGATCTATCGGGCACCGAGTTTCTCGATTACGCAACGTTCGCTGTGGGCGACCGACTTGCTGATCGACGCTGGGATTGAAATCGACTCTAGCGTGTTTCCGATCTACCATGATCGCTACGGTATCCCCGACGCGAACCCGGCGATTCATGCCGTGCAGCGCGACAACGGCGTGCTGTGGGAGTTTCCTCCATCCGTTGTGAGGAAGTTCGGATTCAATTTGCCCGTCTCTGGTGGCGGCTACTTTCGACTCTACCCGCAACGCTTCAACGAAGCTTGCTTGCGGCAGATCAACAATGATCTGAAGCGACCCTTCGTCTTCTATATTCATCCCTGGGAATTGGATCCCGATCAACCACGGTTGCCCGCTGGTTCGCGCCTGTCAAGATGGCGGCACTACGTCAACCTGTCACGCACTCAAGCGAAGCTCGAGCACCTGCTCGATTCATTCCGCTTTGGCACGATTTCCGCGGTTCTTGCCGAGCACCGTCAGTCGCTGGCACTCACGCCTGCGCCGGTCGTACTGCGTGCACCCTCCACCGGACAATCCGCGCCCTTCGATGTCTGAGTTCGGCGATGTTCGTGCGTCGGAGACGGGATCGTCACCGGTCTCTTCGTACGAAACGACGCGGCCTCATCGTGAACACCGACCGACAAACGTGCCACAGCACGCACTAAGACTTTCGGTGATCGTTCCGGTGCGCAACGAAGAGCGTGACATTGCCGCGACGCTACAGATGCTGCTTGATCAAGAGTTTCCACGCGATCGATTTGAGATCTTGGTCGTCGATGGCATGTCGTCGGATGGCACCGTCGAAATCGTACGCCAGTTCATTCAACGCGGCGAGCCTATTCGATTGCTCGACAATCCGCGGATTTGGTCGAGTGCGGCACGTAACATCGGCGCGACACGCGCGAGTGGCGATGTGGTCTTGGTGATCGATGGGCATTGCGAACTGCCGACACGTCAGCATTTTACCGCAGTCGCGAGCGCGTTTCAGCGTAGCCGCGCCGATGTGATTGGTCGACCGCAACCGCTGACGATTCGTGATCCGAGTGACTTGCAACGAGCGATCGCACTCGCCCGAGCATCTCGACTAGGACATCATCCCGATTCGTATATCTACTCCGATCGCGATCGCTTTGTGCCGGCACAAAGCGTCGGCGCGGCCTATCGACGCGAAGTGTTCCAGCGCGTTGGCATGTTCGACGAACGCTTTGATGCTTGCGAAGATGTGGACTTTAACTACCGCGTCGATCAACTCGGTCTCTCATGTTTTCTGTCAGCGGATTCAAAGGTGTACTACGCGCCACGCACGACGTTGGCGGGACTGTTTCGGCAATTGGCTCGTTATGGACGTGGTCGCGTTCGCTTGGCACGCAAACACCACGGGATGCTCAGTTGGAAGTCGCTGGCACCGGCGGCGTTCGTCGCGCTGGTGATTGTCGGGTTGATTGTCGGATTCTTACACGCGGTGGCTTGGTATGCAGTCGCTGCATTGTTGAGCGTCTATTTGGCGGCCGTCTTAATTGAATCGGCGAGAATTCTGCGGCAGCAGCCGGATTGGCGGATGGGTTGGTGGTTGCCCTGGGTGTTCGCCACCATACATGTATCCGCTGGTGTCGGGATTTGGCAAGAGTTTCTGTTCGGGCCACGCATGACCCGCTGGAACGGTAACCCGGAAACGGAGTCGTTGGCGTGACGCCGCGGCGCGTTTGTTTCGTCGTCGAAAACCTGTTGGCGGCGGGCACCGAGCTCTGGTTGTCGCGCATGATCGAGTCGCTCGATCGTCGTCTGGTCGAACCGACACTCGTATTGACCGATGGTTCGCAGAATGTCGCACGCTTGGTCGCCAGTTGCGATTGCCCAACTTTGGTGCTTGGCCTGCGGACGCTTAAGTCCGCTAAGCTACCTCAGGCAATGTGGCGGCTGGCTAAGTTTCTGCGTCAACACGCCGTCGAGGTCGTACAAGTCCATCATGCTGATCCGACCTACTTGGCCGTGCCTATTGCTCGAATTTGCCGAGTACCCTCCGTCGTGCAGACGAAGTATGACGCGGGCTATTGGCTGCGTGGAGCCGATTTGCGACTGCATCGGATGTTACGTCGATGGATTCACGTCACGATCGCGAACTGCCACGCATGTCGTGCGGCGGCGATCGAGCAAGAAAGAGCACCGGCCTCACAGGTCGTCGTGGTGGACAATGGCATCGATATGGAAAACCTGTTGGCTCTCGATCCTCCAAGTGTCGAAAGCATCGGCAGCCATCCACGCATTGGCATGATGGCGAATCTGCGACCGATCAAGGATCCGCATAGCCTGGTGTCGGCGGCGCTGCTGCTTGATGATCTGCGTAACTGCGAATTTCGCTTGGCAGGTGATGGCGAGCTGCGCCGTGAATTGCAAAAGCGGATTGACGCGGCGGGAGCCGGAACCGCAATTCGCTTGCTAGGATCCGTCGAGTCTGTGCATGAGTTTTGGCGCGACGTGGAGATCGGCGTGCTTTGTTCTCGCTCTGAAGGATTGCCGCACGCCTTGATCGAAGGCATGGCCGCCGGTCGCGCGATGATCGCCACGCGCGTGGGCGGCAATTCGGAAATAATTGAAGACGGAGTAACCGGCGTCCTGATCGATGCAGGTGATCCGACGGCATTGGCTGCTGCGATTCGGCGTCTGGTGGGCCATCCTGACGAAACGCTGCGAATGGGACAAGCAGCGCGAGAAGCGGTTGCTAGTCGTTTCCAACTTGAGGCAATGTTTCGCCGCTTCGAAGACTTCTATCAGCGTTTGCCAGCGACATCGTCAGCGTTGCCGGCGCCTAGAGCGGCATTGGAACAAGAGCATTCGACCGCCAGCGCACCATGAGTATCACTCAGGTCACACCAACAACAACCGCGGCCGAGACGAGCGACGCGAGTTGTTCGGCGCCAGTAACGTTGCGGTCCGAACTGCAATCAGTTCGCCGGCACTCGTTGATCTATATGGTTGGTCCAGCGTTCTCGAATGCCATCGGGTTCATCTTGATCCCGGTTTACACCCATTACATCGATCGCGCTCACTACGGTGTGATGTCGCTAGTCGATGTGGTGATGAGTGTGATGATGATGATCCTTTCGTTGGGCATCTCCGATGGGTTGACTCGGTTCTTCTACACGACGACCGACGAACTACAACGCAGACGCTTGGTGAGTTCGGCTGTCTTCGGTCCTGGCCTGATTACGTTTCCCATCGTGATGGCCATGATGTTTGCGAGTGGAGCAGTTTGTCGGCTGCTGGGAATCGATGTGAGCTACAGAACGTACTTCGGCATCTCGTTGGCCGCGGCTTGGTTCTCGATGTGGGCCGAGATCGGTTACGCGTACTTGCGCATTTGCTACATGTCGAAGACCTTCGTGGCGCTGACTTCGTTGCAGATTGCGGCGTCACTGTCACTCAATCTCTACTTTGTCACGCGATTGGGCTGGGGTATCTGGGGGATTTGCTATTCGACGCTGATTGTGCAGGCCTTAGTCGGCACTTCGCTGGCCATGTTGATCATGGGCGAGACACGTTGTCTGCCGAAGATGACTGAGTTGCGTCGTCTGTTGGGATTCAGCATCCATCTCGTACCCTCGACCGTTGCGCTGCAAATGACGAACTATCTGAATCTGATCCTATTGCGTTGGTTGCTAACGGGCGGTTCGACGCTCGTGCTTGCGCAGGTCGGCCTCTATTCAGCGGGACAGAAACTGGGGGTCGTCGTTAATCGGTTTGTGACGGTGCCGTTCCAGGCATTCTGGCGACCGCGACGGATGGAGTTGGCGGTCCAGGACACGCCGGAAATGCGGCGCATCTTAGCCCGGATGTGCACCTACGCGACACTCGTAACGTGCCAATTTGCGCTGTGGATTAGCGTGGGGGCGGCGCCTGTTTTGAAGCTGTTGTGCGACGAGGACTATTGGGACGCCCATCGTGTCGTGCCGTTGATTGCTGCATCATATGTTGTGTTGGGGCTGGAGCACCATTTCGCGACCGGAATGCACTTCGCGCGTCGGACTCATTGGGCGACGGCCATTGGAGCTTTCGCGCTGTTAACGCTAATCGTAGCGGACATCGTGCTCGTGCCGCGGTATGGCATGGTGGCGGCGGCTGTCGCAACGCTGCTGAGCACTTCGTTACGCAGTTCCTTGTTCTTGGCCGTTAGTCATCACTATCACCCGATTCCGTTTGAGCTCAGACGCCTAACGCTGGCAGGGCTGTTGGCACTGGCCGTGTACGGATTGGCCGTGCAACTTTGTACTTTCGATTCTGTTTGGGCGACTCTTGCTTGTCGCTTGCTAGTGGCGTCAAGTTATTTGCCCGTGTTGCGTGTGACTGCATGTTGGCAGCCGATCGAGAACGAAGTAACGCTCAGCTAGAAGTTTTTAGGGGGCCAGTGTCAACCTGGACGAGCAATGACGGTGCGCTGTCGTGGCCCGACGCACGGGTCGCGCGTCCTACATCACCAGGTGTATGGATGGTGGCGGCCTACATGGTCTTGTTTCTCGTGCGGCCCTGGGAGATTCTGTTGCCGCAGTTGCAGGCGTTGCGATTTGAGCGTGTGTTTGCGATCACCATGATCGGTGTTGTGCTGCTAACGCGTCGTTCGACTCGTTGGGCGAGCCAAAGCAGCGCCGTCATTGCCGTGTTTCTGGCCGCGATTCTGTCGGCGTATCGTGCTTGGCAAGGCGAGTTGGCTTGGCCGCAGGTGTATCAGTACGCGACCGTCGTGATTACGTACTTCTTAATGCGCTCGGTCTGCCGCAACTGGAGCGACCTGATGTGGCTGGTACTGACGTACGTCGGCACGATGCACCTTTATCTGACTAAATCACTCTGGGAATATTTTGTGCACAATCGACATGTTTATGCACAAGGCGTTAGTCGTTTAACGGGAATCGAAGTGACGTACGGCGAGCCCAATGCAGTGGCGATGTCCGCAGTCGTGACATTGCCGTTATGGTTGTACTTGTGGAGAACTCGGCACGGTTTGAGTTGGGCCTGGCAGTCGACGTTGCGTAAGGCTTTTGGCATCGGCCTGATTACTTTTCCCGCCGCGGTGTTTCTGGCTGTGGGGTTAACGAACAGCCGCGCGGGCATGGCCGCCTTGGCTGCCTTTATTGGCGGCGCGATGTGGTTGGGTGTTGAGCAGCGTAAGCCGATTCGGTTGGCAGTGCTCGCTTGCATCCTGATAGTTGGATTATTCGTGGTGGCACCGGAAGCACAACGCAATCGACTGCGTACGTTGTGGAATCCCGACATTGGCCCGGCCAACGCACGGGAATCTGCCGGCGGACGTTGGCAAGGCTTCTTGGCAGCGCTAGACATGGTTCAGGCGCGACCGCTCTCCGGAGTCGGCTTGGGGAACTTCGTCGCTTACCGTGTTTCCTATCTGGACGGAGTTGGGTTGTTGGCGCACAACCTACCCGGGCAGTTGTTGGGAGAGATGGGATGGGTCGGCGCTGTTTGCTTTGCTTGGTTCCTGTTAGTACTGTGGCGCAATTCACGCCGCCTGCAACAGTCAACCGCCGGTGTGTTTGAGTTGCGACATTTCTGGCAGTTCGCGATGATGTCGCAATTGACGATCTTGTTGTTGCTCTTCTTTGGCTTATCGCTGCACAATGCGCTCCGCTATAACTGGCTGTGGCTAGCGGCCTTTGTGACGTTGGCGAGCGAGTTCGCGGCCGACGAATTGCAGCAGTTCGACGAGGACGTAATGCTGCCGGAGGATACATCGTTTCGGACGCATGACGTGCTGGCGATCTATACGTGATGAACGCTCAGTTGACGCCCACGCAAAATCAGCGAACCGACGCCAGCGAAATTAAATCGCTGGAGGCCAACTGCCGCGATTGGTGCCGTGAGCATTGGGGTGAGCAGTTCTCGCACTTGGAAGTGCTGGCAAGCGGAAGTCGTGAATTCTCGCGTTGGTTGCACCTTCGCGTGCATCTACTTTCTGGGGCGGCTCGACTTGTATCCTCCCAACACCGTGCGAATGGGACAGAGCTATTCGCCAAGCAAGCGATCGCTCATGTGCGTAACACAACTTACGACGGGGCTGAGGCGATTGCGCGGGAAGCAAGTGCCTTGTCGCACGCGGCGGCCGAGTTTGCTGCTGATGCGACTTGTCGCGTTCCTGAATGTCTGGGCGTCACACGCGACGGAACGACCTTGATTTTGCAGTGGTTGGATGGGCCTATCCTGGATGGACAACTGGTGACAGCGAAGTGGTGGGGAAGTCGTGCGAGGTTCGCGCGAACGACTCGTTATTTGCACCGCATGGGAAGTTGGCTGCAGCGTTATCAGGCGAACTCCGACGGTGCGAATGAACTGAGTATCGCAGAATCTGTGTC
>JAGQPK010000270.1 GCA_020426755.1 Planctomycetales bacterium | reverse complement strand
GCTACCAGCCGGCGAGTTTCTCGTTGATGGTGAACTGAACGGCCCCAACAAAGTGACACAGAAAGGCATTCTGCGAAAAGCGTTCGCACCCGGGCGTTATCGCGTCAATCCTTACGCGTTCGAATTCAACACGATTCAGACGCAGGAAACTGAAGTCTACGAACAGATCAAACAGTCCGGGTGGGTCACCATTCCAACTGGCTACGTCGGTGTCGTGACGTATCTGGCCGACAACAAAGCGCTGAATCGCCGCACCGGTATTCAGTCTCAAGTGCTGCCGCCCGGCATCTACCCTACAAATCCGCGCGAACAACACGTGGACATCGTCGAGGTTGGTTATCGGGAGACGAGCGTCGAAGTCAAGCAGCAGATGAAGAATGGTGAGATCATTCATGATGAGAGTGGCGAGCCCCTCGCCGTTGCAGACTCCGGTATCGGCTTTCCTTCGAACGACGGTTTCGACATTCAACTCGACTTCACCGCCATCTGGGGTGTGCTCCCCAGTGAAGCACCTCGCGTCGTAGGCACGTTCGGCAGTATCGCTCAAGCGGAGCGCAAAGTCATCGAGCCGCAATCGGAAAGTATCTGCCGTAACAACGGTTCACGGATGAGTGCCGTCGACTTGTTGGTTGGCGAAACACGACAACAGTTCCAATTGGAAACATCGCAAGCTTTTCAGAACGTACTTGCTGACAAACATTTGACACTGCTCTACGGCCTCGTGCGACACATCTACATCCCGCGCGAAGTCCGCATTCCGATTCAGCAAGGCTATATCGCCGACGAACTCAAGCTGACTCGCGAACAGGAGAAAATCACCGCCACGGTCGAAGCGGACTTGGAGGAAGCCAAGAAGAAGGTGGAACTCGAAGCAGCCCGCATCCGTGTTGAGACGGGCAAGCTCGTCGCCAACATGATTGCTGAAGGTGAACGCACCGCGCGTGAGATCGAAGCCGAGACGGCGCGTCAAGTAGCCGAAATCGAACGCAAGATCGCGCAGCTCGAAGCTCAACGAAGCGTCACGCTAGGTAAGGCCGAGGCCCAAGCAGAGCAACTCCAACAAGAAGCAAGCGCCGAGAAGTTCCAACTGGCCGTCCAGGCGTTCGGATCTCCGTCTGCGTATAGCAAATGGGAGTTTGCCGAAGGCCTGCCCGATTCGATCGACTTGAAGCTCTTCTATGCCGGCCAGGGCACGCTTTGGACCGACTTAAAAGGGGCCATGCCCACACTGCCGCTAAACACCGCGACAACGAGTGGCGCGAGTCAAACGAAATAGTCCGGTGTATGACGCCAGCCGCGGTGTAGGCAAGTTAGCCGAAAGGCGCCAGCCGCGGCGTGAGCCAGTTCGCCGAAAGGTGTTAGCCGCGGTTCTTGGCGGCGTACGATTGAGGAATGATGATTTTTGATTGCTGATTTTTGAACGTGATTGCACCCACGGACGTCTTGTCTTATTTCCTCAATCCGAGATCCGACATCAGCGTTCCGAAATCAGACTCCGCGCCAGGACAGAACCGACGCTAACGCATTACGGCGAACTAACTACGCTACGACGATCTCATTTCTCTCCACAGTTCTACAGCGGCATCGCGTCCGCGCGGGAACGCGCTTTTCAGAGAGAAATTCTTCAAAACTTCTTCCCGCGCATCGAACCGTGGCGCGAGTCTCTGGCAAACCGCGTTTTTCCCTTGCGAGTTTCCGATTCTCTTGGCTATCCTGAACTTCACGGTTCCAGTCTCTCGTCGTCGCTCGGTCTCTTCATGGTGTTGGTTGTGGCAGATTCGAATTCCACACAGGTGTTGATCGAGCGTGTTCAACAGGGCGATCTATCCGCGCGCGAGTTACTCTACGATCGGTGTATGCTGCCCGTTCTGTTCTTGGTGCGCGTGAGTCTGGGGCGCAAACTGCGTTCCAAAGTCGAATCGTGGGACATCGTTCAAGAGACGTTACTTCGCAGCCTCCGCGATCTCGACGACTTCCGCCCCGAACACTCTGGCGCATTCCATCGCTACCTGGCCAAGAAAGTCGATCAGGTGATTTTGGACCACGTCGACTATTGGTCCGCTGCGAAACGTTCCATGGATCGCGAAGAGCGTCTTGATGAGTCGGTTGCGCCGACGGACGATCGCCTTCCGCCGCGGCAAACCGCCTCTCAATCGCCAAGTGACCAACTGATCTTGAATGAAGATCTGAATCATCTGGCCGAGGCGATGGACGAACTTGCAGAAACATCTCCGGACGATTGGGATGTCATAGTCGCGATTAAACTGCTCGGCGGTAGCCTACGTGATGTCGCGCATTCACGCGGCACCTCGCCGGATGCCGTGAAGATGAAACAGCGACGAGCCATGTTGAAGTTGGCCAAAATCTTCAGAATCCAAGAACAGCAGCGACACGGTGCTCATCGACATGACTGATTTCTCACCCTTACACCGACCGCTTACTGACAGTCACTTGGCAGCATCCGATGCCGACGACTCGGCGCAAGAACTTGATGGCGTCGAGTTGATCGATGATGACACTCAATCGTCGTACGATCGACTCGAACAACTCTTCTCGACTGTCCGGCTGCCGCCGGAGTTGGCGCGCGGCTTCGAAGACACCGATCATGAACCGCCCGTGCTCTCCGGCTTCACGATCACTGAACTGTTGGGACACGGTGGGTTTGGGCGTGTCTACCTAGCGAAGGATGAGCGATTGGGACGACAAGTCGCGGTCAAGGTACCCTACACATCGTGCATGATCTCCGATGAAGCCACGGCCGACCGCTTTCTCGATGAAGCTCGTCTTATCGCCACGCTGCAGCACCCCGGCATTGTCACGCTGTACGATGTTGTGACGCAGGATGGACAATGCCACTTGATCTCGGAGTACGTTACCGGCGGCACGTTGGAAGACCGACTGACTAAGGGTCCTATCTCGCTGGATGACGCCGTGTCGCTCACCAGCCAACTTGCCGATGCCCTGGCGCACGCACACAGCCGCAATATTGTGCATCGTGACCTTAAGCCGCGCAACATCTTGATCGATCAGCAGGGAAGCCCGCGCATTACAGATTTCGGCTTGGCGATTCGAGATGACCAACAACAGACGGATTCTGCTCAATCTGCAGGAACACAAGATTACCTAGCGCCGGAACAATTACCAGATCGTCGACACTACATCGACGGCCGTACGGATATCTGGGCCTTAGGCGTAATCCTCTATCGCATGCTTACCGGCCAACTGCCATTTCAAGGTCGCCATGAAGCCTTGTTTGACCAGATCGCCAATCGGTCGCCCAAGCCGCCGCGTCAGTTGAATCCAGCGATTCCCGCTGCCTTAGAGGCGATTTGCCTGATCTGCCTGGAGAAGAACCCGGACCACCGCTTTGCCTCGGCAACTGAATTGCAGGAAGCACTTGAACGAACGTGCGCGTCGACTGCCCCCCGCACTACTCACTGGATCGTCCTGACCGCAGGTGTCATTCTTGTGTCACTAGTAGCGAACGGTCTATGGCACTCACGTTCGACGCGTGACGAGACCGCCCCGCATCTGGCCGCCGTTTCTCCAGCGGCAAGTGCACCGGCGCCATTGGCTGTCGAGCAGTTTCATGTCCAGTGTTATCGGTATGCTGATGACACGCACGGAACGTTTCTAGGAATCATCGGCAAACAAGTTTCGCAAGCGGAATTTGATGATGATGTGCGGATCGCACTGACATTGTCGGCGCCGGCTTACACATACCTTCTGGAGTTTTCCAGCGATGGGCAAATGTATCTTCAATCCCCTGAGAGCGGTGAATCGACACCGCCAGAACGCCAGCATACGCTCACCATTCCGTCTGAATCAGCCTCCGCATTGGGCCTGCACGACGGCATAGGCCAACATGTGTTCTGCGTCCTCGCGTCTACTACACCGTTACCGCCGTTTGCGGAATGGAAGACCACGCTAGGTGACGTTCCTTGGGAACCGACGATGGCCGACGGTACCTGGCACTATTCAAGTCGCGGCGGCATCACATCTGGCACGCCAACGTCGGATCGCAGCGTACCGCGTGATCGACCTGGTGCCGTGGCGCCTCAAGCCTTGATTCGACTGTGCCAACATCTGAGCGATAGAGCTCCGGAGATGCTCATCGAAGCACTCGCCTTCCCCGTGGTTGCCAAGCCCATCGATGATGCACAGGACGCCCACCAGTGATGCATTGGCTACAGGTAACGATTGTGTTCTGCCTGACCGCCTCAGCGGTTCACGCGGAAACTCCTGCAGCGGTGCCCTCGGAGAACACGTCGCGTGTCCCACCGACTGCTGATGTGCAACTACTGCAGACAGCTCAGCAGCAACTGTTGCGCGGTCACTTTGACGAGGCCGTGACGACTGCACGTGCCGTCTGCCGATTGCTTGCCCAAGGCACTACTCCGTCTCCCGCGCTGCAGAATGCCGAGTCGCTGCTGGCAACGGCGGAACGTGCAGCGCAGCTTGATGCGGACCAGCAACGAGAACTATTGCGCGCATTGCAGCTTCAGACTCAACAGCCCGCGACAGATGGAGCATTTCGCACCATGCTGTCCACATTTCAGAAATACTTGGGAGATGACGCGCCGCTGTCAGTTTCGACAGAGTTGAAATGGGGCTGGTTCGAGTACTCGCGCGGAAACTGGCAACATGCGATTCAATTGGCCGAGACCTCACGCACGCAGATGCGGACGTTATACGGTGCGGAGTCGCTGGGAGTAGCCAGCAGTTCCGAACTGCTCGGTACGATCTGGGCACAGCAGCAACACGATACGTCGGCCCTCCCGCTAATTGAAGCCGCGTACACAAACTACTCTCGGCAGCTCGGCAACGCCCATCCGCTCGCCCGGCGAGCACGTTGTCAGTTGGTCTACGTCTACACCCGTCAAGGACAGTTTAAACAGGCAGACGTCGCCATTACTGAACTGACCGCTCAATTGCAACAACAGCCATTGCAGCAAGCGGAATTTGCTCGTGTCCTACTGGCGGCAAGTCATCACGAACTGGAGACGGGGCAATACGTGCGGGCCGAACAAACCGCTCGCCGCACGCTTGAGCTGCTCGTCGGACAACCGACTATCGACCGCGCGCTGATGGCGGCGATTCAAGGGCATCTCGCAAACTGCTTGCGTCTGCTGGGCCGTCACGCCGAAGCCGAAAGTGCGGCGACATCTTCACTGCAACAGACAACGAAAGCGTACGGGGCGCAACATCCGCAAACCGCGCGAGCGTTGTGGAACGTGGCCCACACTCAAGCGGCAGCCGGTCACGAGCGGGTGGCAGTAAAGCATCTCGACGAGCTAATTAACCTGCAGAATCACTTTGACTCGCAACACGAGCAACCGCTCTCGCTCAATGCGCGACAGCTCAAACTGGAGTGCCAACGACGGCTTGGTGAAGTCTCCGACGGCAGCGAATATCGCCTGCTGTTGCGCCGGCGCTGGCAGAATGCACGCGAGCACGAGCGTGCAGCTAATGCTCATGTCAACGCTGCGGAAGCGGTGGCGTTGGCGGAGTACGTTGCATTTCTTTGCGAGTTTGCTGACAACACGACTTCTGCCGCAACTGCGTCACCGGAAGATGTCGAGGCCTTGCTGGAACAGGCAATTGCACTTAATCGAACGGCGTTCGGATCGCAGGATGATCGCATGCTGGGGTTAATGCAACTGCGCGGCGAACGCTTGTTTCTGGCGGGCAGCGTATCCGAGTCGGTTGCCGTCTTGACGGAGATTGCTGACGCGATCGAACAAACTCGCTTGCCGCGCGGGCAGCGCGGCCTTCATCCCGCATCACGCGGACGCTTGAGCCGCACGTTGCCGTTGTTAGCAATCGCGCTGGCTCGCACAGGTGATGCCACTGCTGCCTGGCAACGCCTGGAACAAGGCCGAGCGCGCGGTCTTTGGGATGAGCTGGCAGCTCGGCACGCGGCTGATACGCACGCCTCTACTAACTCGCAAGCACCAACTAGCCTCGGCGTCGCGACGACCTACGACCTGCCGGCCGTGCAACGCCAGATCCCTGCCGACACGATGTTAGTTTCCTGGATTGGCGTCTACTGGGCCCAAGCCAAGCGTGGTGAGTTCTGGGCATGTGCGGTGAGGCGAACGGGAGAGCCACGATGGTTTCCGTTGCGAGGAACGACAACGTCGGAGCCACTATCCACGGATGAGCTGCATGTCAGCAGGCAGTTGTTGAGCGAACTGAGTCGCCCTGACGGACAGCGTGATCTGCAATTGATCGCGAAGTTGTCAGACCAGGTACGAGCGCAACGTTTGGACCCCATACAGCCAGCATGCTTGGCAACGGGGGAGTTGCCCGCCGTTAACAACTTGGTTGTGGTAATGCCAGGTCCTTGTCATGCGCCGTTGGAAGTACTGACAGACGCTTACACGATTAGCTACGTGCCGTCCGCGACAATCTTTGCGTGGCTACGTGAAAGTTGGCAGCAATCTGGCTCGGCAGAAGGCAGTCGCCTGTTGGCGATTGGCGCTCCGAACGTTAGCGCTTCGTCGGTGGCATCACCGGAGTTCGCAGCGAGAGCTGACAGCCAATCACCACCGTCTTTACCAGGTACCGAGCGTGAGTTGGCTTCGATCGCTGCACTGTTTGGACAACGGGCCACAACCATCCTGGGTGACAATGCAACGACATACGCATTGCAAGATTTAGCAGATGCAGACGAACTGCGAAAATATCGCTATCTACATTTTGCCATGCACGGTGAGGCGAACCATACGATCCCGCTCCAATCCGCGCTCTTGCTTGCCAGCCCAACACAACCTGCATCTGGTAGCGGAGGCACACGATCGTTGACGTCGCAGAACGGTCGACTGACAGCACAACAGATTCTCGACTCATGGAGAC
>JAGQPK010000026.1 GCA_020426755.1 Planctomycetales bacterium | reverse complement strand
CAACACCATGATGATGCTGGCCGGTTCCGGCACAGCACTAACAGCAGCGCGAGGACCTTGCTCGTAACCGCCGTCCGCGAAGGCCGTCACGAAATCGCTGCTGTCGAACAGACCGTTGCCATCCCAATCGCCATCTTCCCAACCGGCGGCTTCAGCCAACTCATACTTGCCGGCGGTGAACGCGACGACAAAATCGGTGCTGTCAAACGTGCCATCCAGGTTCGAGTCACCCATCCAGGTTCCCTTGATGTCTTTGACCCATGCAATGCGATCATCAAAGTTGACGACGCCATCGCCAGTCTCATCGAACTTCGCATCGAACGCACCGCTACGCATCGCCGCACCTAGCAAATCCACGTCCGCGGCATCGACTGCGCCATCGCCGTTGTAGTCGCCGGGTGACGAGGGAGCAACCGCTCCGATCGCTACGTCATACAAGTACTTCGCTTCGTCAGCGGTCAGCACACGGTTAAGCCAAATAGCAACTTCGTCTTGAGCGCCCGAGTGAGTCGTGGAATCCAGCGGATCATCTCGGCGGCCGCCAATCTTTGCCAACCCTGTGTCCCAACCCCAACCGGTCGTACCAGGCAGGAAGTCTTCGGTGCGATCAACGCCGTTCAGATAGAGGTGAATGTTTTCAGTACGCTCTTCCGGCGTATTGCCCTGAGTCGTGGCGACAATGTGCCACCAACCGTTGTCCGCGCTATTGAGACCACGATCGGCCCCCGTGCCGGAGTATTCAACCCCTTCACCTGGCAAGAACAGGGACTTGTGACCACACTCATCGACGGCACATTCCAGGTCAGGATTCGTCGACACAACCAATCCGTCGTTGCCGACAACAATCTGGAAGCTGGTCATCGGATCCGCTTGGTTGTTGGTAAAGACGCGGTCACCACCGTTTGCTGGACCACCCAAAGCAAACAACGATACGGACATCGCATTGGCAGCAAACAGGCTGCCATCGCCCAGCGTGATGTGGCCCGTGTTATTGCTGGCGTGAGCCGTATTGGACGCGCCCAGACCAACCAGCGGCAGTTCTTCACCGCGATCGTCCCACTCGGCTGACGGGGTCCAGGCGCCGCCTTCCAACAAGTAGTCAGGACCAGGTACGCCGATCTCTGGACCACCAGGACCGTAGTCACCATTGAATTCGCCGATGGGTCCGTTGCCCATCGTGTCGACAGCGCCACCAGACGTGTCGGTCTCATTCAGTTGATAGTAATAGGTTGGGCTAAGACTCTTGACGGCCGTCGCATAGGGATAGTCGGCGGCAAAGGTCACGGATGCCAAGAAAGCTGAACACAGCACAGCAGGCAGCACAAAGTAACGGCGCATGGATAACCTCTTCAGTAGGCGTGTTACGAATAACCGTACGCTTCGACGATACCGATTGAGGTTCACATCGACAAGCGGCAAACAGTGATTAATGAATGCTGAGTTTTGAATTTTGAGTTTTGATTGGCGCGAAGTGCGCCGTCGTTCAAATGTCGCTACGTGCCGTGTGGCGAGACGCCTACCAGCAATGCATCGCTGGCCTACCGTCAACAATCGCTGCGCGATGAAGGCACGCCCGCCACGCGAAACGAAGACCACCCGCCATCGCAACGTGATCAGCACCGCCTAGCCCTGCCGTTTTACTGAAGTCGCTCAACATTCGATATTCAACATTCACCCGCCAGCCTCCCCCTCGCCGTGCGGACGCACTAAACTCATCAGCAGGGGCAGTCCGATCAGATTGCCGACGAGTCCACCGAGCATCGCCAGGGTCACGAGCGTGCCGAAGTAGACCGTGGGTACAAAACGGCTGGTTGCCAACACGGTGAAGCCGACCGTGAGCGCGATCGTCGAGAGTACCATCGACTTGCCGATGCGTCGTTGGATTTGCTGCAACGCACGATCGAAGTCCAAACCTTGCTGGAGTGCTTGTTTGAAGCCGAGGATGTAATGAATCGAGCTGTCAATCGACAGTCCCATCGACACGGCGGCGATCATCGCAGTGCCCATATTGATGCGCAGCTCCGGCCAGACAAAGCGGCTCAGCCATCCCATGGTGCCTAACACGACCAGCACGGGAAACGTATTGGGAATCAGTGCGACAAGCGCCAGCCGACGATCGCGGAAGGCAATCGTCATCAGCAGCCCGATACTAACGAGCGCCAGCGCGAACGTGCGCCATTGATCAGCAAGTACGGTATCGATCAAGTGACTGAGTAGCACGAAGTAGCCAGTCACTTCCGCATCCGGGAATTCAGCAGTCACCATTTGACGCACTTGCGCGATCAGCCGTTGCTTCTCGGCCGCCGTCTGCCGTTCGTGCACGCGCAACATCAGCCTGACATAATGTTGTCCGTTCTGCGGATCGACACCGTACAGCGTGCCAAAGAACTCCGGCATCCAACCGCGCATTGCGGTGAGCCCCGAAAAGACCAGGCTGTCCTGTACCAAGCGTGGTTTGTTGCTCAGTTCGACAGGTGATAACTCCACAATCGCATCCGCCACGCTGAAGGCCTTCGTGATCGAGCGGAGTTCTGTTTGACGATCGGTTGCCGAGGGTGACAATTGGAGACCTAGCTGTCGGACGCGCTGCAGAAATGCCCAATCGAGCTTGGCCGGCGCAGGGATGACGATATCACAGATGCCGGCTCCACCCAGATTCTGCTCGACGAACTGATATGACATGGCGATGTCACTATCGCGACGAAAGTTGCGAGTGAAGTCGGTTTCCACTTGTAACTGTCCAATCCCGGCAATGGCCACGACGCAGATGGTCGCCAAGCTGCCCAACACGACCCAAGGTCGCCGGCGGACAAACGCCAACAATGCCTGCAATTGGTCAACGAGTATCGCTTCGCCCCACGGGGCATGAGGGTCCACGTCAAAGCGACCCAATGTTGTCAGTCCCGGTACCAGCGCGAATACACTCACCAAGACCATCAAGGAACCGATCGCCATCATGACACCAAAGTCCTGCACGGGTCCCACATCGGAAATGGTCAGCGCCGCGAAGCCCGCCGCATCGGTAAGACACGACCAGGCAATGGCGGGTGCCAGTTGTCGCAACGTGTCGCGAATCGCTGTCAGCGGGTCCAATCCCGCCGTGCGTAGTTCGGCGAACCGCACCAGCACGTGCACCATGGTCGCCACGCCCACCACCATGACCACCGCAGTCAACATCGAACTGACCATGCTCAGCTCGATCCGGGCGAGTGACAACGCCGCCTGTGTCGACAACAGTGTCAACTGCACAACGGCGATTGGAATTACGACCCAACGCAAACTGCGAAAACAGACCACAATGGTCAGCCCCAACAGAATGGTCGACCCCACACCCAAGCGGCGACCATCCGCTTCGACATAGCGAAATCCATCGACCACCATGATCGGTTCGCCGGTCAGGTAACCGGGACGGAGTTCTTCCGGCAACTCGTCGAGAGCTAACCGTATCTCATCAATCGTCTGCTGGCGTCCCACCGTCGTCTCGTCTGGCGGATACAGAAGACACGCCAGCGCCACCGTCTGACCATCAGCGCTATGCGTGTAGCCGGAGAAGAGTTCTCGCGTCTGCTTCGCTAGCGGAGTGCTTCCCACAATCAGATCGCCCGGCAACGGCTGATCGATGCTCAACACCGCTTTCACCCCGGCCACCGCCGCCAAGTGTTGATGCAGCGCCGCGACTCGCGCCACCCCCGTACCGTCCGCGGCAAACAGATCTGCATCGTGATAGACCGCCAGCACAATCTCGTTGCCGCCGAAGGTCCGTTTCAACCGTTGGTAAGATAGGAGCACTTCGCTTTGGGGCGGAAACATATTCTCAATCGAGCGATCAAATTCAATCGCCGGGATGAACCAATAGGAACCAACCGCCCACAGCACGACCGCTAGCAGTATGAGATAGCGTCCAGCGATCAGTCCGTCGACCCATCGAATTGAACGCATGTCTAGCTTTTCCTTGTCAATTCTCGTGAAAGCCGACAACCGCGGCGCGACGAGATTCTTGCAAACTATTGTCAATCAAGTAATTGCGGCCTGAGAGGGCAAGTCCGATCCGCCTTGCTCCATCGTAGACCCGTTCCTATAATCCCGCCACTCCGGTCCAGCGGTCTGCTAGCACGCGGGAGTGTCGAGTCGTCTCGACGGCGCGCTGGATCGAAATTGCCTCGTGAGAGGAAACGGCGAAACACTTTGGGTACGGACGCCCTCCAAGGTCGTACTGGCGCGCTTGTGGCACAAGCGTCGTCGCGCGACGCTGCGGTCCAGCAAATGGACGGCGGCGATGGGCAGAATCCGCGCTCACGCCAGCGGCTCAATTGGCTGCGGCAGTTGCTCGTCACGAGCTGCTGCATCATGCTGCTGGCTTGCGTGGCAGCGCCGGTTGTCGGTCAGATGGATTGGGAAAACAACTGGCCTGACAATCAATCGGTCGTCGATGACGCCGAGATGCTCGGAGACACCGACGGCACAATGACAAGTTCTGGTCAGCGTGTCCGGTTGTTCTCACGCAGCAGCGTCCGTTGGCAAGCGCGATCGTTTACGAGTGCCGATGGCCGCGAGTACATTGCCGTCAGCGACTCGGGCCTGAACATTGTGATCGACAATGTGGGCGACTTTGAAACCGTCGACATCTCGACGGACCGGCTCGTGATCTGGACCGACGCAAATTCGCTGCCGGGCAGCGATGGAGCGCGGCGAGCGGAGAAGAACTACGAGTTCTATATGGAAGGCAACATTGTCTTCCGTCAAGCTGATCGAGTCATCTATGCGGAGCGCATGTACTACAACGTCGGCGACCGTTACGGCGTGATTCTCGACGGCGAACTACTCACACCAATCCCCGGCTACGAGGGTCTTGTCCGCTTAAAGGCGGAAGTGCTCCGACAGGTGAACTCGAATCGCATCGAGGGATATCAGGGCGCGATTACGACGAGTCGATTGGGCGTGCCACGTTATTGGCTGCAATCGGGCAATTTTGTTTACGAACAGTTTCCCAACCCGGCGCTGGGCGGCAGTTCAGTGGATCCGATCACGGGACAGCCCACGTCGAACATGACGAAGCGAGTCACGAGCCGTGACAACCGCGTCTACTTGGCCGAATGGCCGATTTTTTATTGGCCGTTCATGAGCGCCAATCTGGATCGACCTTCGTTCTACTTAGAGTCATTCCAGATCAACAATGACAGCGTGTTCGGCACACAAATACTAACGGAATGGAATCTCTTCCAGCTCTTTGGGATTCAGAACGCACCGGCTGGAACTCAATGGACCGCGTCGCTCGATTATCTCAGTAAACGTGGCGGAGCACTTGGTACTAACTTCGAATACGATCGCAACTCATTCTTCGGCATGCCCGGTCGGACGCGCGGTTTTCTGCATGCCTGGGGCATTCACGACACGGGGCTCGACAATCTAGGATTGGGCCGCCGGACGCTGGCACCCGAGACCGACTTTCGCGGACGCATCTACGGGCGCCACCGTAATCAGATGGCGGGCGGTTACCAGTTGACGGGCGAACTCGGCATCATCAGCGACTACAATTTTCTGGAACAGTACTACGAAGAAGATTGGGATCAGGAAAAAGATGAAACGACTGGCGTCGAGCTAAAACGGCGAGTCGAGAACCGTTCCTGGTCAGTTACAGGCGACGTGCGTGTCAACGACTTCTTCACGCAGACGAACTGGCTACCGCGTGCGGATCATTTCTGGATCGGGCAGCCTCTCCTCGGTGATTGGTTCAATTGGACTGAGCACAGCAGCGTCGGCTATGGCCAGTTACAGGTTGCCGATGCACCGCAGGACCCGGCGCAAGCGGCCCTGTTCGATCCGCTGGCCTGGGAAGCAAATGTGCAAGGTGTGCGCGCGACAACGCGTCATCGCTTGGATTTGCCGATGCAATGGGGCGGCGCGAAAGTCGTACCTTATGCATCGGGTGAAGCGGCATATTGGGGGCAGGACCTACAGGGCAACGATTTGGATCGCTTGGTCGGACAGTTGGGCCTGCGCAGCAGCATCCCCATTGTCCGCGTCGATCCCACCGTGCGTAACACGCTGTTCAATCTGAATGGTTTGGCGCACAAGGTGGTGTTTGAAAGCGAGTTCCTCTGGGCGGATGCGTCGGCCAACATGACGGACCTGCCGCTCTACGATCCGTTGGATGACGACTCGGTTGAGTTCTTCCGACGTCGCTTCTTCTTCACGAATTTTGGCGGAGTCGCCGGGGGCAATACGCCAGCGGCCTTCGATGAACGCTTCTATGCACTGCGTGGCGGTATGCAGCGTTGGGTCACTGCGCCGAGCGCCGAAATCGCGGATGACTTGGTGATGGGACGGGTGGCCGCACGACAACGTTGGCAAACGAAACGCGGCATGCCGGGCCGTCAACGCGTCGTCGATTGGATCTCGCTGGACCTGGAAGGATTCTTTTATCCCAATGCGGATCGCGACAACTTCGGCCAAGATTTTGGCCTAGTAAATTATGACTTCCGTTGGCACGTCGGTGATCGGTTTACTGTCATCTCAGATGGCATGGCGGACTTCTTCACTGACGGCTTACGCACGATTTCCGTAGGCGGAATTGTGTCGCGCCCGGGGCTGGGACGTTACGTCGCCGGCATTCGCTCGATCGAAGGCCCGATTAGCAGCAGCATCCTGTACGGGTCCACGAGCTATCGGCTGAGCGAGAAATGGATTATCAATTACGGGAGCACCTACGACTTTGGCTCGACCGGCAACATTGGTCAACGCGGCCAGATCGTCCGCGTGGGCGAATCGTTCCTGGTCGGTCTCGGCTTCAACTACGATAGTAGTCGCGACAACTTTGGTGTGCGATTCTCGATTGAGCCGAGATTCATGTCGGGTCGGCTAAGCCGCGTCGGCGGACTACCGATCGCGCCGGTTGGATTTTCCGGTCTCGAGTAACAAACCTTTTGCCGCCAAACTGCGTAGTGGTGCAATCACGAACGAATCGCTGGAAGAACGGGCATGACGCAGTCCAAGCCGCCAATCAAACCTCACGACTGGCAGGGGAAATTCCTCTGTGCCTTCCGCGGCTTACGCGTGGGCAGTCGCGGCCAATCAAGCTTCTTTGTACATCTGCCGATGTCCTGCTTCGTCCTGGCTGCCGCCGCGCAACTGCGCGTCACCACGATCGAATGGTGTGTGCTCGTGCTGTGCATCACGGGCGTGCTGTCCACGGAATTGATGAATGCGGCGTTGGAATCGATGGCCCGCGCGATCACCGATGAATTTCATCCGGAAATCCGCGACGCCCTCGACATCGCCGCCGCCGCTGTGCTGGTCGCCGCCATCGGCGCCGTAGTCATCGGCACACTAATCCTCGGCTTCCGCCTCGGCGTCTATCTAGGCTGGTGGGAACTCCCGGCGTATGGAGCGTATTAACGATTGAGGAGTGATGAATGAGGATTTTTGAGTTTTGAAGTGCAGACACGTGCTTTCCATCGACTGCCTTCCGAAATCAGAAATCAGAAATCATCACTCCCCCACCCTCTCCGGCTCTCCAACCGGTTCGACGCGTTGGAAGCGGACTTTGACGGTGGTGGAGATTTCAGCGCGAGTGGGTGCGGCAGTGGGGTTGGTGAAAGCAGGTGGTGCCGTGCCGGTGCCGGCCGAGGGAGTGCGCGGCAACAGTTGGAGCACCAAGTCGTGTGAAAGTTCCGAGCGATTGAGGTAGCCGGCAGTCGCATCGAAATCGATCGAACCACTGCTGCTTTGTCGTTCGATGATCAATCGTTCGTTGCCTTCACCGCGTGGCTGCGTGGCGAAGTTGAGTTTCACATCGATGTGGTCGGCGACCGATTGTTCGAACGTTTGTTCGCCGGCGTACTCGTACAGCGTCGTCAAACGGAGCGCCTCGCCGTCATCGCCCCAAGGCAGGACAGATGATTCTTCCCAGTGCGTGCCAGGCTGGACGTCGTCGCTGGGCAGCAACCAGAGACCATCCTGCAGCAGTTTGGCAGCGACGGGTCGAGTGGTGGTGATGGCGGGCGACGTAGGGGGCGTCGTTGCAGTGGTTGGCGGCGTGACGGCCGCCGTGTTGTTGGCGCCAGAAGCCGGTACCGCCGTCGTGCTCGACGGAGCAGCTCCGGTGTCCTTCCCCGGTGTCTCGACGCGTTCCGTCTTGCCATTCGGCAGCAGCAGAAACGGCCGCTCGATCTGCAGCAACGGTTTCCAACTCCGGGCCAATGTGGTTGCGTCGCCGCGCGCTTCGGCGTCGTGTGACGAGTCGTAGTTGACCGGCTCAGCGTCGGCCATTTGGATCGAGTGCTTAACTTCCAGCAGCTTCTGAACAATCTGCATCTGGCCCTGGTCATCGACTGCGGTCACGGTCCAAGCCATCTGATAGCGAATGTTCTCTAGCCAATCCGCGAGCACCGACTTCTGCCGCACCGTGCGTTCGACGATGACTCGATACTCATTACCCGGCTGCAGATGCCAGCGAAGTTCACGAGCCTGTGTCGGCACGGCCGCGGCGCAAAGGAGTGCGACAGACACACACGGCCGCATGCTGCTCAACATGTTACGGAACGTGTGACGCACGGCGGCGACTGCGTTCCGGGTAACGGAGCACCCACCGAATCGCGCACGACTCGATCCCTTAATGGTCGCCAGTGTTTTCGCGTTGATGAAGTTTCGCATGTTCGTCCTCGTCATGCGGGCGGTTGTCGAAGCCTTTGCCGACAGTCAGTTCGATACGGTCGAGAAACTTGACGTTGGCACATTCGTCAATCTCGTCGGCGCGACAGGCGGCATGTTCGGGAATGAAAAAGCGAAACGGACCTCCGGCGCTGCGTGGCAACTCGTTCGCCTCACCGTCCAGCGGCGCAAAGATGACGATCGCGCGGTCGACGATTGGCTCCAGCGGAATGCTCGCATGAAAGTCGTCACACTCGGCGTGCAGTCCAACGTGCGTTGCGGACGGTTGAACACCAACCAATTCCAACAGTGCCAGCAAGCGGACGCCGCGACCGGGACGCTTGGCACCGAGCTCCCGCACATCGGCGATCTGATGAACCGCCGTGAGCGCGTGCAGGTCGTCGGCGGTGAGCGTTCCGGGGCGAGCGACAGCACCGTCTATACGTAGCGTCGCGGTCACTTGTTTTCTCCCAGCGAATGTCCTTCGAAAGCTTCGATTGCTTGGCGAACTTCGGCAGAGATGCGAACGGGCCGTTGGGCCTGATAGTCGAACATCACGATCACGGACTCACCTTCGGCGGCCAACTTGCCGTGGCGATGACTGACGATGTGGTGCTGCATCGTAAAGCTTGAGTTGCCCAAGCGTGACACACGCGCGCCGACGGTGATCGTATCCGGATAGAAAACTTGTTTGCGATAGTTGCAGTTGATGGCCGCCAGAATCGGCGCGACGCCCTTGGGTGCCAGTTCCGTGCCGGTGATCGCTTGATCCAGGTACGCCACACGCGATGATTCGAACCAGCGAAAGAACCGAGTATTGTTGACGTGCTGCAGCGGATCCATGTCGCCCCAGAGCACCGGCAGCTCCATTTGCACCGGGAAGCCGGCGAGTTCTTGCCATTCAGGCATCAGTCGATCCAATCCTATGTTTGCAAGCCGTGCCGGCAGATGAACCTCGCCATTCAGTCGACTTGGCGGCCTAGCCAAACGCGACACGTGCGAGCTCTAGAACTTGGGCAAAGTATAACGGCCTCGCGGCGTTCTTCCCAGCCGAGTTGTCAGGTGGCTTCGGTGCAACCGGGCCAATTCGGGCAACTCGCAGATAAAGACTCACCCGATCGACGCAAGATCGCCGAACTTCAATACTGGCCGTCGCTAGGTCCCCCGCGGCTCCAGCACGGCCTCCCACCTCGCAGAAGTTTTTCTCCTTCCCTACTGAACCCTTCCATTCCCTGAGTTCCCGCCTTCGCGTTGCCGTTGATTGCCCTGTAGGGCCACGGCGACGTAAGCGACGTGTGAACTCTGTCCGAATCGCATCCCGAAGGAACCGGACCATGCGTTTATCAACATGGCGCCTGCTGGGCGCTGCTCACCTGCTCGTTGCCGCACTGCTGGCGTGTCAAACTGCGGCAGCCCAAGATTGCCCGCAATGTGCCGCGGATGCGGCGAGTGGAGCTTGTGGTGGCGAACAGTCACCGTGCTTCAATCCCTTGGGACCTTGCCAAGGCAAAGCGTGCTATGGCTATCGTCCGTTCACCGAAGCATCGCAGCCCGACCTGTTCTACAACTTTTACGTGCCGAACAACTTGGGCTCCGCCGCGGCCGCGTACCCTGCCCCCTACCCGACACCAAACATTGTGGGGCACACGTACTACACCTATCAGCCGTTGATGCCCCATGAGTTTCTCTACCATCACCATCGCACGTACCACCAGTATTACAACGGCGGCATGGGCCTGAATCGCACTTCGGTGCATTGGTATGGTCAGCCGATTCACACGGCGTTCAAAGGCACTATCAAAGCGCTGCGACTTCCTCACTAACCGACGAAGGCATTCGACATGAAACGACTCGTGATCCTCTTGACGGCGGTGGCGCTGACCGCCAGCGCATCCGCAGTTCACGCGGGTTCGCCCTACGCCGCCATTCGACGAGCGCACGCGGATCGCGGCGCTCAATGGTATAACACCAACCGGTCTTGGCATGGCCAATACGCAAACGTGCAGTGGGGGCATCCCGTGGCCCTGATCGTGCCTCCCACGGCCAACATGCAAACCGAATATGCGTGGGGTGTCGGGCGCACAACCATGACGCCCATCCATCACCAATTCGGTCGACCGATTGCGACTCCGGGAGCCGGCGGCGCGGGCCTGCTGCCGACACCGCTGTGGCCCTCGAGCACGGCGCAGATCGGCTACTATTCCGTACGCGGACCGTGGTAAGCCACGCGTCATGAACCAGGTGGCCAACAAGGCGGTAAAGTAACCGAATCATCAACTCGCGAAATCCCCTGTACGCCTGCCGAGGCCGAGTGTCGCGCGATCGACACTCGGCCTCGTTCTTTTTCTCACCTCATCATTCTGGTGAAACTCACAACCAACGTTGTGAGACGGATACATCGGCTGCGTCCGATTGATTCGTCTTGTTAATGGGCGCGAACAACGCGCATCAATCGCTGCACAACGGTTCGGGGTGAGTTAAGCGATTGATGTCGCGCGAGCGAGCAACAGCAAATTCGCGAAGCAGCGTCAAACTAATCAGACGAACACTTGAAGCGAACTTGAAACGCAAGGTTTCACTGAGTGCTATACGAGTCGCATCACCAAAATGATGATCTCTCACCAAAACGCACAAACTGTGACTAACCGTTGTCTGCGTTGCAGTTTATCGCGCGCCGCCAACCATGACTTCATCATCTCGGTGAATGGATAACGGTGGGCCAGTAGCGCGGATGAGTGCGACTTTGTTGCGCGAAAGTCTCATCGCTGCACGACTTACAACCTTTCTCGTTTTCGCCGACAGTTCCTGGCACGACGGTTGCGAAGTAAGGGTCGCACATGAGCGGACTGGGAGCCGGTCATGCAAGGAAGATTTGTTGACTGACGGATCGCATGTCGGATGACTTGGCTGCAGATCGTCAGCGAGAGTCGACGCAGTTGCGCGTGTGTAGAACCACGAGTGTCTGCGGCGTCTTCCGGTGGCGGTTTGTCGGCTTGCTGACGGCAACTATGAAGCGAGGCGACAGTTAGTGAACAGATCCGGGTGTACGTTTAAGGAGATGGATGAGGTATGAACGCTGCAATTTCGAACTACGACGAACAAGACTTCAACTATCGCTCGCGAGATGCGTCGAACAAGGTTTCAGGACCGAGCCATGCACGTCGCTCGCGTAACACCAGCCGTCGCCGTGGCAAGGCGCCGGAACAGTTCAACGGAATTCATCGTCGTCGCACGAAGAAGATTAGCTGGTAAGGCTTGTCGGCGTCACATGCCGCGCAAATCAAAGGGTGATTTGGTGCCCACACGGGTACCATCGACGTCCGTGTGAACCAAAGTTTCCACGTGACAGCAGTGCTATCGATTCGCTCAAAAAAGTCGAGAAAACTGAACTCGACGCAGGTGTCCGTTTTCGGATAACTTGGTGAGCGGTCGCTATCCACTGACTGGCGACTTAGGAATCTTTGGTAGTAGCGGTTTATCGCTGGGGATACCCCACGACGCCGTTGCCCCTACATGGACGAGGGTCGCGTATTGGCTGAAACATCGGCCAATGTCGAATCGCGTGCGCATTTGCGTGGGTGACTAAGACTGCGCGGCGGCATTGCGCGCTGGGCGTACTGTCGCAGGAACTGATTGAGTACAGAGCTTAGGTCGATTTGATGATGAACGAGCTGGAGACGCACTCGCGGCCGGGCGACGGCCGACTGCGTGAGCAGCCGATTGCTGACTATCCTGTGGGCGCACAATTGGGCAAGTGTCTGATTGTGTCCGCGCAAGATAATTTGCGGCAAGCGGTTTCACGCGCCGCCGGCGACGCAGGCTGGGATCCAGTCGTGTATGGCGATTTAGCCAGCGCGAGAGTTGCGGTTCAGCGCGTGAAGTTTCAACTTGCTTGGGTCGACCTGACCTGTTGGGAATCTGAAGGCACAGACGGGCAGCCCTACGAAGTTAGCAATGACTTCGTCGTGGATAATGTTAGCCGACGGATTTCGCGTCGAGTTCCTCAAGGAGGACTACACCTTCCGAATGCCACACCGTTGGATGGACCGGCAACGATCGCCGCCCGTCTGCTGTGTGAGGCAATCGCGGGACTTCGCCATGTGTTGCTCGTCGCCTGTGGTAACGCAGGTGATGCGGCAGAAGAAATTTGGGCAAGGCAGCTAGGCGTGTGGCTCTATTTGCCAGACGTCGCGTGGGAAGAAACCGGTGACCTCGCGTTCCTCTGTGAGCAAGCGCGCTTGGTAGCTGGCGATGGTCTATCGGCGGGTTAACACCGACGTAGTCCAATCGACCTGCGCAACGACTGACAGATTTGCCGTTGGTTGATATGTCTTCAGCCGCTCTGCGTATGTTGTGTCAGACGTCGTGCTCGCGCGTTGTGTGTTTCGTATTCGTACGGCACACGCGTGGCAATTCGTTGCGCACTCAACTACCTACGCTAGCGGTCAAGCTATCCAGCGCGAAAGCTTTAAGGGGGGAACTGCCGTGACGACTTTTCAATACGATAACGAGAGTGATTCGCATGATCGGCAAGCAGAAAGCCAAGCCGACCGCGAATTCAAGAAGCTGAAGCGACCGATCCACGCCGCCAAACGTTCGAAGACGCCTGAACGCTTGCGTGGGATGCACCGTCGCCGCCGCAAGCGGATCGAGTGGTAGTACCGAGTGCTAGTACTTCGCATCCGGGGAATCACCCCAGCGGATTGCCTAGCCCAGTCCGCAGGGCTGGGGCTGCGGGCGAGTTACCATCTTCAGTGCCGGCGGCCCGACAATTTGCCACGATCTGCTTAGAAGATTCCGGCGCCGAACGAATCGTTGCCGCCGTCCAGCTTCGGCGGTCCTGAATGGCCTGGCCCGTGGTTGTCACGTGGCCGCACATCGCCGGTGCCTGCCGACCCCATTGCGCTCGGACCTGAATCGTGTCGGCGACCACTCGCATTGCCATCTCGTGAGCCCGCGTCGCGCTGGTTTCCTTCGCGGCTGCTACCGCCGCGCGAACCGCCTTCACGCGGACTCCCATCTTGCGTGCCATGCTGTTCTCGATGCCCCGAGCTTTCCCGGGCGACGTTGGCGTCACGCCGCGAGTGACTCGGCGACCGATGTGGACCGCGAGGTTCTGTTTCCGCCGGCTCGACGTGGCTACGATCGTTCAAACGAGGTGACGTGGGCTTGTCATCGTACTCGTAGTAGTCATCGTAGCGTGAAACGTAGCCAGGCTCCTTGGCTCGATCCTGCTCCAGACGATACTCGGAAATCACGCGTTGCTGAATCATTTCACGACAGGCGGAGTTGATCGGGTGAGCGATATCCGCGTACAGCTTCGCGCGGCCATCCTGATCCTTGACCGCTAGATCGTCTTTTAATCGCAGGCCACATTGATTGCAGTAGGCGGCACGCAGATGATTCTTACAGCCACACTTCGGGCAGTGCGCCGTCAGTTTGCGACTCGGCATGGCCACGAACGGCCCGTTGGCACCCTCGATGATTTTCAAGTCACGGATGACAAAGCAATCGTCAAAGGTGATCGAGCAGAATCCCTGCAGCCGATCGTCGGTATCTTCCATCAACTTGATTCTGACTTCAGTGATGTCCACGGCCAACCTCCTCTAATTTTGGCTCGCCTGAATTGCGTAAGGCAAATCGTACGCAAGCGATCTCACCACCATGACTCGCCCTTGACAGCGATGCCGCAAGATCGCAGCCGCCCAATTCGCATGCCTCGCATTCCGACACACGCCAAAATACGAGCTGCCGCTACCACTCATTTGATGCGCAACAAGATCCAGCCGCGAAAACTCGCGTTCGATCAGTTCCAACCACGGCGCTTGCGAGCGCGCAGCTTGTTGCAATCGGTTAAACAGATGGCTCGGCCAATCGCGTGCAAACTCATTGCACCATTGTTGAGGCGTCGCGGGCACTTCGACCGAACGATAAACAGCAGCCGTCGCCAATCCTTGCGGCGGCCGCAAGACGACAAAGTACTGCCCGGCCTCCCAATTGACCGGCTCGATCAGCTCGCCTCGCCCCCGACAGAACGCAGCGCCGCCATCCAAAAAGAATGGAATGTCACTGCCCAACTCGGATGCCACGCCCGCCAACTGTTGTCTTGACCAACCGAGCTGCCATAGCAGGTTGGCACCATACAACGCCGCCGCCGCGTCACTCGAGCCTCCACCCAGTCCCGCTGCCGATGGAATTCGTTTCACTAGCTCCACCGACAAGCCGCGACCACTCGCAGGCAACGCCCCTCGCGACTCCTGCACGCGCCGCCTTAGCAGCGTGAGTGCTCGCGTCACAAGGTTGTCGGCACCTGTCGGAATCTCCTCCGACACTTCGCGGATACCTGCCGCCCACCGACACGCAAGAACAATGTCCTCGTCGTCACGCAATGAAATTCGCAACGTATCAAAGCAGTCAATCGGCACCATGAGCGTTTCAATCTCATGAAAGCCGTCTGCCCGCCGACTCAGCACCTCCAAGAAAAGGTTGAGCTTTGCCGGCGCCCAGATATCGACGCGCGTCCTGCGACGTTGGACATACATGGCTGGCCTACGATGTGAAGTTGTCGCTGGGATTCCATCCCATTCGTGGAAACAAACTGCGTCTCTCGAAGTTCGTCTGAAGTCATTTAGTTCTCAGATTTCGCAGAGCGATCCCAGTCGGAATTTTAGTCGGGTCTTGACAAGCGTCAACATCAGCCTACGCATCTATTCGACGAAAAGGTTGCCCGACTCGCGCAATTGGCTTCCTCACAATCACGTGCGGCGCAAGCAAAATCCGCAAACAAAATGCGGCAAACAGCCAATTCGCCGAACAAACCGGTGTGTAATGCGGTCTTCCACATCACTACAGCGGAAAGAACGTGATAGCTGCTAGCAGGTTCTGATTTAGGAATGATGATTTTTGATTTCTGATTTTTGAAACTTGCAGGCTCAGCGTCGCAATTAATCTTCATACCAAAATTCAAAATCTGCGACGTGCACGTTTGGTTTTCCAATGATGGCAAACATGTGATGGCAAACATGGCGCTAGAGAACTGCTGAAGACTCCGTTCTTAGGGAGCATGAGTTCGATTGTCCTGGGGTGCTTCGTGGCGTGGTGAATTCTTTGCCCGCGAGCGCACGCTGAGAACTGGCGGACGGCGCACAGTGGTGCTGATTTGAACTCAAATTTCTTTGAGCCGCTTGCGCAGCCCGGTCAATCGAGCTTGCAATTCGGCTTCGAAGCCGCGATCCGTGGGGCGGTAGTATTCGCGGTCGACTCCCAGATAATCCTGCGTGGCTACGCCGCCGGGCGCGTCGTGCGCGTATTGATAGCCAGCGCCGCTGCCTAACTGCTTCGCTCCGGCGTAGTGTCCGTCGCGCAAGTGTCGCGGTACCGGCAGAATCGTTCCCTCTTGAATATCTTTAAGCGCCTCGTCGATCGCCAAAGTGGCCGCATTGCTCTTGGGTGCACACGCCAAGTAAGCGACGGTTTGCGACAGCGTCAACCGGCACTCAGGCATCCCGACAAACTCGCAGGCCTGCATCGCAGCGACGGCCAGCGGCAGCGCTTGTGGATCGGCGTTGCCGACATCCTCGCTGGCCAGGATCACCAGTCGACGACACAGAAAGCGGATGTCTTCTCCGCCGGCCATCATACGTGCCAACCAATAGAGTGACGCATCTACGTCACTACCGCGAATACTCTTGATCAGTGCGCTGGCACAATCAAAATGATCATCGCCCGTGCCGTCGTAACGCATCGCCTTGCGTTGCACGGAATCGGCCGCCAACTCAACCGTTAGCTCCACCGGCCGCGCGGCAGTCGACAACACGGCGACTTCGAGCGCCGCCAGACTTCGCCGAGCATCACCGTCGGCGATCTCGGCCAAGTAGTCGAGCGCACGTTCATCAACTTCGACTGGGATCCTACCTAGACCGCGTTCCTTGTCAGTCAGCGCGCGACGCAGCAGCGACTTGAGATCATCCACCGACAAGGGTTCAAATTGAAAGATCTGGCTGCGACTGACGAGCGCCGAGTTAACAGCAAAGAAGGGGTTGGACGTCGTGGCTCCCACCAGCGTCACGATGCCGTTCTCCACGTCATGCAGCAGTGCATCCTGCTGCGCGCGATTGAACCGATGAATCTCGTCGACAAACAAGAGCGTCTTGCGTCCAGCAGCGGCCAGTTCGTCCTGTGCCAACCGCAATTCGTCACGCAGCTCTTTCACGCCACTCGTCACGGCGCTGAGCGTGGCGAATCGGGCGCTCGATGCCTTGGCGAGTAGCTGAGCGAGTGTGGTCTTGCCACAGCCAGGCGGTCCAAAGAAGAGCAAGCTGGTGAGCCGATCGGCAGTCAGCAGCCGCCGCAGCAGTTTGCCTTCACCCAAGAAATGCTGCTGCCCCACGAATTCATCCAGGCTTTTCGGCCGCATGCGGGCGGCCAGCGGCTTGGCACGCTCAAAGTGATTCTGTTCTAACGCATCAAACAAGCTGGACATGGGACGACTCCGGCAACGCGAGTATGTTTGCCACAGTCTACCGCAGCCAACTGCGGAGCCATACCGGTCGCTTACCGAACTGATTTCTGCGTGATCATTGCAGCGG
>JAGQPK010000269.1 GCA_020426755.1 Planctomycetales bacterium | reverse complement strand
CGTTCGCGACAGTGATCTCGCCGGTGCTGCTGTTGATCGCAAACCGTCCCCCGGCATCATCCGTCAATGCGAATGTATGTGTGTCACCAGGATCAAGATCCATCACTCCGATCACATCAGCGACACGCGCCCCGTTCGCGGCGTTCTCATCAACGGCCGCGCTAGCAGTCGTAACCATGCGGGTCACAATGCCCGTCAGATCACCATCGACATTGTCGCTTTGCCAAACGGCGATGAGTGCGCCCGACGCCGTAGCAACAAGCTCCGCCTTTCGT
Source organism: Planctomycetales bacterium (assembly GCA_020426755.1). GTDB lineage: Bacteria > Planctomycetota > Planctomycetia > Pirellulales > Pirellulaceae > JAGQPK01. The sequence continues at coordinate 6,608 of JAGQPK010000269.1, read as the reverse complement.
TGATCGCCGGCCGTCGTCTGGTTCACGACTACTTCGCTGCCAATCTTGACACCAAGGCCGTCAAACCTCTGCGCCAGGATGGCCGTGCCACTGCCGTCGCCATTGTCGGATTCCCATACGACCACGAACCCAGCGTCCGAGCGACTTACCGTGGATTCATAGCGGGCCGCGGACACGGTCGTGTTCACATCGAACGCAGCAACGGTTAGATTTCCGCTGGCATCATAGACGGATGCTTTGAGCATTCCGCTGGAATCGTAGGTAACGACGAAGCCCCCACCTTCCAACGAGGCAATGTCAGCAACGTTGTCACCTGCTAGGACCAGCTCTGACGACCGCATTGACCCATCCGCATTCACCACGCGGGCACGTACACCGGTCGTCGTTCCATTGTGCGTGCGCCAGACGACGGCCAAGCCGCCATCATCGAGTTGTGTGATTTCGGTTTGAGCACCAAACAGGCCAGTGCCACTGACCAGCGAACCGATGACGAACTGACCGCTAACTGATGTGCCGGCGCGATCGTACAGATTGCCAGTCACTTCGTAGGTCGTTCCACCAGTTTCGTTCGCCCAGACAACCATGAAATGACTGTCGTCGACCGTTTGCACGGCCGGCTGATAGCCTTCGCCGTTTCCATCCGTACCAGGACTAACTTTGAACTCGGACGTTGCGGCCGTGCTATCAGAATTGAAGATGCGAGCTTCCGTCCATGCGTAAGCTCCAGACGTCTGATCCTGCCAGGCAACGACAAACCCGCCGTCCGAGAAGGTCGACACGGACGGATTCGTTTCCGCATCCGTCGTCTCGGATGTTACCAGGAACTGACCGCCGTTCGTCGTTCCGTCAGCGTGATAGCGCTGACCATAGATCCCGTATCCGCTGCCATCTTGACCGTTGGATACCCAAACGACCACGTAGCCGCCATCGGCAAACGACGCGATCGCCGGATCGATCTGATCGCTCGTCGCGTACACGTTGACGATCTGCTCAGAGTTCGCTTCAGAATCGAAGACAATGTCTGTCGGTGGATTAGGGACTTCGTAAGCGCCACGATCGGCGCTCCCCGCAAAACGCACAACGCCTCGTTGATCCGTGGCAGGCGGCGAGCTACCGGCCGAGTTGTAAGCGTTGCTCGAAGTTGTGATCGCGTGGACATACTGACCGCTGTTGGCATCAACTGTCAACGCAGCAAGTCCCGGCGAGGCCGTCAGGTCGGTGCCGTCCAGCGTCATCCCGCTGGAGCTGCCGATAATGTTGTATCCGGCGCTGGGCAAGTCGCCGTACACGTCATTGCCCGTGTAAAAGGCTGTATTCCCGTAAACGATTGAATTGCTGATCGATATCGTACCGGGACCGACCAATCGAACGATGCCGCCGCCATTGCCGCCGGTTGCATTGTTATTGGATACCGTCACGTGATCGATCGACGCAGTCCCCTTGTTGATAGCGATCGCACCGCCATCGTACGTTGACGTGTTACCACTAAACGTGGCGTTTGTCACTGTCGCCGATATGGCCGTTTCGAAGAACATGCCACCGCCGTTGGCCGCGGAGTTGCCGACAACCGAGATGCGATTGAATACGGCGGTACCCGTAACGTGCGCTGCTCCGCCGGTTGAATTGTTCGCATTGTTGTTGACAAAATTGACGTCGGTCACGTAGGCGCTGCCGGTGACTAGTAGTGCACCACCCGCTAAATTGGTTGTGTCGGCATTCTGCAGCGTGACGCCACTGATTGTCAGTGATCCACCCGACCTCACCTCGAGGATCCGGTCGTCAATTCCTGCGCCATCAATACTTGTCGAGCCCACTCCTGCACCAAGGATCGTCAGTGCACTTGTGATATCGAGATCACCGGTAAGTGCGGCATCTTCAAACGCATTCATGATCGTCAGGACATGCGTGCCGGAACTCAGGTAGATGATGTCGTTGCCGCCTGTCCCGTTAGCCGAACTGTTCGCCGCTCGTATCGCTTCGCGCAGCGAGATCTTGCCGTCGGCTCCACGGTTCTCCAATAGCGCCGCGATGCTGGACGTGTCGCCATCAAGTACGTCCAGCAGCGTGTCTACCGTGAGCGTGCTGTAGTTGGTTGTGGTAAATCGCTGCGTAAAGATGCCCTGCGAGTCGCCCGTACCATTCCCCTGCCAGACCACCACGGCAGAACTACCGTGAAACGCAACGGTTGGCCGTTCTTGTGAGCCACTCGTTGTCGTCGACACGTGAACTTCACCACCGATTCGCGTACCAGCGCTGTCAAACTCTTGCGCGTAGACACCGAATCCCGAGCCATCTTTGCCACTCGAGTCGTGCCACACAACGACAAAGTCGCCCGTCGCATTCATGTCGACATGTGGCGAACCTTGATCGAGTGTTGTAAAGGTATTGACTTGAAACTCATTGCCGAGTGCTGTGCCAGCTGAATTGAAACGTCGGGCATAGATCCCGTAGCCGTCTCCATCGTCGCTCATCCAAGTCGCGACGAAGTTACCACTGGAATCTGCTTCGATTGATCCGTACCATTGGTTTCCGGTGGTTGTCTGAGCAATCTGAATCTCGCCACCGCTCGCTGCACCCGCCGCGGTAAACCGCTGGGCATACATTCCATAGCCGCTTCCATCCTGCAGGTTGCTCATCCAGGAAATGACGAACGATCCATCGCCGTTCACGGCAATGTCCGGATGATTCTGAATGTCGGTCAGCGTTGTGTTGACGCGTGTGTTGGCACCTTGCGCGACACCACTGGCGTTGTAGCGCTGAAAATAAATGTCCGTATCAGCACCGCTTTGAAATGCGATGACAAACGACCCGTCATCGGCCACATCAACAGCATGTGCGTCTTGGGATCCTGTCGTCGTGCTGACAAGTGTTTCACCTGTCAAAGCGTTGCCGTCGAAGTCAAAGAGACGCATGTAGACTTCGTAGGTACCGGACCGGTTGTCGCTCCAAGTAACGATAAAGTTTCCGTTGTCTGCGACGGCGACGTTCGACCAATTTTGTACTGAAGCGTTCGACGTGTTGACTTGCAAATCACCTGCGTGCACCGTTCCGTCGGCGTTAAAGACCTTCACGAAGACATCCGAATTGCCGTTACGGTAGTCGTCCCAAACGACAGCGTATTGGCCGCTCGAATTCATCGCGATGTTGCCACCGCCGTTGGGTGTTGCATACTGATTGCTCGCGGCAGCTCCCGAATCGACAACTAACGTCTCACCACCGGTGGCCGTAAGGTCGAGCGAATGATGCCACAGGTCATGCACGCTGTGGCCGCCAAGCGTGTCAGCATCGATCGTGCCGAGCGAATACTCCAATTCCCAATCGCCGCCCAAGTCCGCGTGTCCCGTGACGTTGTCGCTGGCAGCAACGTCGGCGCCGCTCAAGCGCGCGAACTCGTCCAGGAACGCCTCGCCGTCGGCATCCTGTGCCAAGTCGCAACCATAGAACAGAACATCAGCGTCGTCAGTAAGTAACAGACGCCACGACTCGATGTCGGCGGCATATTGCTGCAAGCCGCCGAGATCCAAGTGCTCGGCGCCCAACTGAACTTGGCCATCGGTGCCGTGTGATATCACGTGGATCGCGCTAACGTTGTTTAGATCACGAAGTGCCGCCGTGATCTGTGCCACTCCATCGAGATTTCCGTCGAGCCGTAAAACTTCGTAGTGCTGTGCGGTGACATCGCCAAGGTCTTGCAGAATCAAGTCGATCAGCTGATCCGCATCATGCACGCTCCCGTCGACAACAATCAACTCCACAGCTTCCGTGCTTGATGCCGATGACAGCTCGGTGCCGATGAGCTGGTCCAGCGATTCCAGCAGTTGAATCGATTCGATACCGGCATCGGCGGCATCGACAGGCGCGGCGACGTCGGCAGGGTCGAGTGACGACCAGAGATCTCCATCGTCTGGCCAAGACACGTCGGGCGCGTCGGCGTTATCGACAGCGTTCAGATCATCAGCAAGCGCCAGCGGCGTGCCACTGAATAACACGCGGTCTTCTAACGCAAAGGTCTCCAGCGGTCGATTGGCCGCCAAAGGAGCTGCATCTCCCAGAACTGCATGGAGCCGCCCCAGAGAACGCAAGATCGCGTTCCCGACACGTCGGGCGAATCGCTGGTGAACGTCAATGGGCGGCAACACGAGGAGGTACAACAGAGGAGTTGATGGAGATCAGCGGCACGCTGAAACTTAGCTCCGTCATCTTTTTCTGCGTGGCTGCCGCAAACCCAGACGACGATTTGCGCTTCAGCCAGAACCTTTGAAATCGGATGAATTGACGCGGGCGACCGCAGTGTCGACATTTCGCACAAACGTGTAGCAATTTGGCCGTACCGCCGAGGGGCTATGCGACTCCAATCGATCGCACCCCTGCTGGGCTTGGCGGGCCCCACCTACTAGGCACACAGCAGTACGCTCATCGCCTTGGTAGGGACAAACCGACGCTGGGGCGTTGCGGCGAACGGCATTCCGCGCAAGATTACGCTCGGTCATTTAGAATGGGCCAATCGGTCCATCGAGGTTCCATCATGCCGTTATCGAAAAGGATGAGACGGATGTTGTTGACGAAGTGTTCCCGTGATTCGTTCGTACTTCCGCCCTTAGGCGGCATGCGTATGTGCATTCTACTGCTCGCGGTGTCGAGCATCCTGCTCGTAGGTCGATCCACCGCGGCCGAACGACCGAATATCATCCTGGTCATGACCGACGACCAAGGTTACGCACCAATCGGGCGTCACGGTCACCCCTGGCTGCGGACTCCGAACTTGAATGCGTTGTACGACGCAAGCACGCGCTTCACGCGCTTTCTGGTAAGCCCTACCTGCTCGCCAACGCGGTCCGCATTGATGACCGGTCGACATCCCATGCGCAATGGGATCACGCACACTATCTTGGAACGGGAACGCTTGACACTGCAGGCGACCACGCTGCCGCAAGTGCTCAAGCCAGTGGGCTACACGAGCGCCATCTTTGGCAAGTGGCATCTCGGCGATGAAGATCCATATCAGCCTCAGGCGCGCGGCTTCGACGAGTCATTCATTCACGGCGCAGGAGGAATTGGCCAAGCCTACAACTGCAGTTGCGCCGATGCGCCGAACAATTCGTACTTCGACCCCGTCATTCGACACAACGGCAAATTCATTCAGACTCACGGCTTTTGCACTGACGTCTTCTTCACCGCGGCACTGAAATGGATCGAAGGTGCCAAGGAAAAGACACAGCCGTTCTTTGTCTACATCGCCACCAATGCACCGCACGCACCATTCCATGCTCCACCGGCAAATGTAGAGCGTTTCACCGATCGAGGTTTCACGCGTGATCAGGCCGGCTTCTACGGCATGATCGAGAATATCGACGAGAACATGGGGCGACTGCTGAGCGTCCTGGAAACGTGGAAGTTATTGGATAACACGTTGATCATATTTATGTCTGACAATGGCATGAGCGGCGGCGGTTCCGGCAAGTTTGGAAAATCGATGGGGACTTCGCCCGATGGCATGGAGATGCTGCCCTACAACGCGAACATGAAAGGAATCAAGGGGAGCCCGGATGAAGGCGGCGTGCGCGTGCCGTTCTTTGTGCGGTGGGATGGACATCTGCAACCCGGCCGTGACATTGAACACATCGCGGCGCATATCGATCTGTTACCCACGTTGGCAGAGCTCACCGGCGCTGAGCTGCCGCGCAATCAAGTCGAAGGGCGCAGTCTGCTGCCGCTCTGGCGCGATGCCAACGCACCCTGGGCTGACCGCAATCTGTATACTCACTGCGGACGCTGGCCCGTGGGTGCGGATCCCAACGAGTTTCAGTGGAAGCAATTCGCCGTTCGCAATCAGCGTTTTCGCTTCGTCAATAATAATGCTCTGTTCGACATGCAAACTGACCCCGACCAAACGACGAATGTGATCGAGCAACACCCGGACATCGTCGCGGAGATGCGAACGGCATACGACACTTGGTGGCAAGCAACCGTTCCGCTGATGGTGAACGAAAACGTACCGATGTCACCCACTCGTCCGTTTCACGAGGCATTTAAGCAGCAGCAGGACAGCGAAGGAATTCCGGATTGGTCGAGTTCGCCGTAGCGGTAGGGAGCTTACCGCTACACGTTAGGCCAGAATGGTTCTGCCCCCGGCTGATATTTCGCGTCTTCCGTATCTTTCGGTGTTATTGACGGACAACCGCGAAATACGCGAATGACGCGAAAAGGGCAGGTTCGAAACACGCTGAAATCTGCCAGCAACTTCAGATTGGATACTGAGTCGTCCGTCGCCTCGACTGCGTGATTACTTCGTGGTGAATAGCATCTCTGTCGCAGGCCAAGCATAATCAAGCTCATTGATTTCGTGTCATCTCTTCGATGTTTACTGCATGATCAAAGCATATCCGAGACTCCAAGGGGCACGGCGTGACAGCTTCGTTCTGCTCCGGCTGATGCTTCGCGTCTTTCGTATCTTTCGCGGTTATTGACGGACAACCGCGAAATACGCGAATGACGCGAAAAGGGCAGGTTCGAAACACGCTCAAATCTGCCAGCAACTTCAGATTGAATACTGAGTCGTCCGTCGCCCCGACTGCGTGATTACTTCGTTCTGAATAGCACCTCCGTCG
>JAGQPK010000268.1 GCA_020426755.1 Planctomycetales bacterium | reverse complement strand
ATCAACGCCCGCAGGGATGTAGTGCCATTTGGCCAGACATTTACGACAACATGTTGCCGTAGCGTGTTGAGCGGTAAAGACTGGATGGCCGCGCCACGGTGTCTGCTTGCCGTCATTCGCGGGATCAGCGGCAGCCAGCCGCTGGCGTACGATCTTGCGAGCATGTTGGACGATTTGCGCGCGGGTTTTCGCGTCGAGCAGCGCGGCATCGCGATCCGCGAGCTGCTGGCGTTTCCGAAACGCGCTGCGTTCCAAGGCGGCGAATAGGTTATCTAAGTCGCGCATGCGATCGCGTGTTGTTCTCAATCAGACCAGTCGGTTACTCGCCAATAACTTTCACAAGTACTCGCTTTGGCCGCCGACCATCGAATTCGCCGTAGAACACTTGTTCCCACGGTCCCAAGTCGAGTCGCCCTGCGGTAACGGCAATGACTACTTCCCGTCCCATGATCTGACGCTTATGGTGTGCGTCAGCATTATCTTCGCCAGTACGATTATGGTGATAGCGTTGCGGCGACGCATCAAACGGCGCTAATTCCTCAAGCCAACGCTTGTAATCGTCGTGCAAGCCAGGTTCGTCATCATTGATGAATACACTGGCCGTAATGTGCATCGCATTGCATAGCACCAAGCCTTCTTGCACACCGCTGCTACTCACGATCTGTTCGATCTGCGGCGTAATATTCCGAAAGTCCATGCGAGCAGGAATGTTGAACGTTAGGTACTCGGTGCGAGACTTCATAGATTTCCTCGATAATAAAGGCCACTCAGAGTTATCACGGGCGTTAGCCAGTTAATCGAGTGTCGTGGCAAGTGGCAGGGACGAGCGACGAGTGGCCAGCAGAGAGGCGACGATCACGCCGGCAATGGCTCCGCAGAGGTGACCGTCCCATGACACTTGGCTGGCAGTGCCGAATTTAGGAAGCACTCCGAACAGCAATGTTGTGCCGTATAACAAACCAACCACAAGCGCCGTCAACACCGTGGCAGGACGTCTTTCGAAATAGGCTCCCGATGAAATCAGAAACGTGATCAATCCGAAGATCAACAGGCTGGCACCTTGATGATTAGCCGTGCGGCCGAATACCCAGAGCAGTGAGCCACCGATTACGATAATCAACAGTGTGACCAACCATGAACGCTCACGCGAACCGGCCAACAAGGTCAACAGGACGAACAAGGGCACGGTATTGCCCAGCAGGTGCCCCCATCCCCCGTGCAAGAATGTCATCGTGACAATACCCACCAATCCAGTAACGCGACGTGGCACTAGTCCCCAGGCGTCGATGGGCGTCACATATTCCAAGAGGAACACGCCCCAGATGGCGGCGATAAACACGACCACGCCCGTCAGCTCTTCGCCGACACGATGCACGTAGCTCGTCGATCCGTAGAACGGTTGAATTGAATCGTCTCCGGCCACTTGCATCTCCTCGTCTCTACTTCTGCTTTGGTTTGCGAGCCTGTGACGTTGCCGGCCGCTTCGGTGACGACTTGCTGTCAGTCTTCGGCTTGGCCGGAGCCGCGGCCGACTTAACAGTTTCCGTTTTACCATCCAGATAGTTCACGACAACGTCCTGATGATGCTTGGCCACAAAGTCGGTGAAGACATGCTCGACCTTCCCAGTTGGACCAATCAAGAAACTGATGCGATGAATACCGTCGAACGTCCGGCCCATGAATGACTTCGGCCCCCACACACCGAAGGCCTCCGCGATTGCGTGATCTTCATCTGAGAGCAGCGGGAAATTCAACGTCTCCTTCTCCTCGAACTTCTTGAGACGTTTGACAGGATCAGGACTGATGCCAACAACCTTCACGCCACGACGTGTTAATTCGTCGAGCGTATCACGCAGGCCGCACGCCTGTTGAGTGCAACCGGGAGTCATTGCCTTCGGATAAAAGTAGACTAGCAGTCGACCGCCTTTGAAGTCGGCCAATCGCACGGTCTCGTCATTTTGATTCTGGAGGGCAAACTTGGGCGCAGCTTTGCCGACCGACAGTGGCTCGATCATGTTTGAGCTCCTTGCAAACTAAATGTGAGGTTGTGCTGGATGGGTTGAGGTCTGGCCGGACACCGCATCCGCAGGCTTTGAATTGAAGCGAGCTTGCAGGTGTGCAGCCATCTGCGCGATTCCGTCGCGGGCTGCGAGTTTGTTGGCAGCACGTCGACAGGCTTCGCCGACGGCAGCCGACTCCAACAATGGCTGCAGCTTCCTGGCCAACCGACGGGCATTTAGACCGACAAACTTGGTACTATCACCGACCTGCAACTGATGAATTCGCTGCGCATTATCGAACTGGTCATGTGCCATCGCGGCGATCAGCTGCGGAATTCCAGCGGCCATGGCCTGCGCCGTCGAGCCGATGCCGCCGTGATGCACAAGCGCTGCACTGCGCGGCAAGAGCAGTTGAAACGGAGCGTAGGAAAAATAGCGCACGTCGTTGGGCAGGTTCTCCGGAATCTGTTCCGGGAATCGCGTGAGCAACAATCCGCGTCGCTGCAGTCGCTCGCACGCGCCAACGGCTGCCGTGAAGTATTCATTGCCAAACTGATTTGCGGAACCGGGCGTGAACACGATGGGGGGTTCGCCTTCCGACAAGAAGCTCTCAATTTCCGGCGCGAGCGGCTCATCGTGCTGCTCATCCCACAATGGAAACGATGTCTGCACGAACGGTTGAGGCCAATCAGGTTGGGGCGGCCCAAACCAATCGGGAAACAACGCTCCGACTAACTCCGCCTGATGCCACCAATGTGTCACGCCCTGCACAGGCGAGAGACCAAGCTCCGCTCGCCACTTGTTCAGCGCGGGACAAAAGGCTGGGTCAATCCAATAGCGTTCACCGACGTGGTACATCCAGCGTTGCAGCCATAACGGTCCGAACAGACCGGGCAAGCGTGGCGGTCGCAGGTCACTCCAGAACACGCTGGGCTGCAGGTGAATCACTGCCAACGGAATGCCCAGCTTTTCGCGAGCGACCATCGCCCCGGCACCAAACAGATTGCTCACCGCGACAATCGGCTCTTGTTGCTGCAATGATTCCAGATGCTGATAATGTTGACGCATGAGAACTGCCACGCATTCACTCAGGATCAGCCGGAGTGCACGCATCGGACTCCACAACAGCGGATTCGCAGCCGCCTCTAAATACTCAGCCTTCGTACCCAGCTCGATGTAGCCCAATCCGGCACGTTGCACCGCGTCGGCGAAGTAACCGTTGGCCAACAGGGTGACCCGCTCGCCGCGCCGCAGTAGTTCTTGGCCCAGTGCCAAGAATGGATTGACGTCACCTACGCTGCCAAATGGCGACAATACATAGTGCATTCGAGATCTCGACCTCCACTCCCAGGCCTAGCGCAGTTGGCGTCAACGATTCCGCACGTCAAAATGGTTCATTACATCGGCGAGAACTTCCCGGCCAACTACAGCGTACCAGTCTAACCGCAACCGCAAACTGGGGCGACGCGGCAAATCGGCCACCGGCACTCCTCAAGATATTGCGAAGTGGCATTTAGCTCGCGCAGCATGTTACAATCCGCCCGCATCGCAGTGAGTTTTAACGCTGCTCGTTCTCTGACCCTGCTCGCACAAACTATGGTTGTCAACATGTTCCGCTCGCCACTCGGCCCGCTCGACAGACTGCTATTCGTCACGATTCTCTGCTTCTTTGGATTCTCCAAACCGCTTGCCGCGCAACCGGGCAATCGCGACTTCGCCGGACTGCCACCGCGCGGCCTGGCGCTGCCGTCCGAGATCGCGGAGGAGGTCGACCAACGTTTGCGAGAACTCGAGATACGCGTCTTCACAGGACCACCGTCTGACAGGGCAACCACGCACTGGCCAGATGTTGCGTGTCTGCTCGAAGCCGTTCGATTGGCAGTGGAGTTCGATGAGTTCTATCGTGAAGCCGATTTCGCCGTGCCTGCACAACTATTGACGCTCGCCGAACAACGCGTTGCAGAACTCACGGTTGACAAGCCAACCTGGTGCCAGGCTCGAGGTTTGGTAGTGCGGGGCTTTCGTTCGAACATCGACGGATCAGCACAACCTTATGGACTGGAAATTCCCGCCGAGCTACCACTCGACAAACCAGTGCCGCTCTACGTCTGGCTGCACGGTCGCGGCGACAAAACCACCACTCTGCATTTCATCCACGAACGGCTGGAGAAGCGTGGAACGATCCATACGGATAACGCGATTGTGCTCCATCCGTTTGGCCGTCAATGCCTCGGCTATAAGTCGGCAGGAGAAACGGACGTGATGGAAGCCATCGCGCACGTACAAGCCAACTACAACATCGACCCGAAACGAATCGTGCTGATGGGCTTCTCGATGGGAGGCGCCGGCGCATGGCATCTCGGCGCTCATTTCGCCGAACGGTTTGTCGCAGTCAGCCCCGGTGCCGGCTTCGCGGAAACGGCCCAATACAACAAACTGACTCCGGAACGTTATCCGCCCACGTACGAGCAAACCTTGTGGGGACAGTACGACGTCCCCAACTACGTGCGCAACTTATTCAACCTGCCCGTGATCGCCTACAGCGGCGAAAATGATCCCCAGATGCAAGCGGCACGTGTCATGGCGGCCGCGTTCGAAACGGAAGGGCGCACACTCAACCACAAGATCGGGCCGGGCATGGGGCATCGGTATCATCCCGAGACTTTGCAGGAGATCATGGGCGAGTTACATGCTGCGGTGCAAGCTGGTCAAGATGAGTCGCCCGCAGAAGTTCATCTGCAAACTCGGACGCTGAAATATCCGAGTATGCACTGGGTACGCATCGAAGGTTTGCAACGACATTGGGATGATTCACGTGTCGACGCAATGCGCGATGAGCAAGGTAATATCTCGCTTACCACGCGCGGTGTCACCGCGTTGTCACTCACGCCCAAGACACAACCCCGAACGATCACTGTCGACGGCATGAACGTCGCCCTGCCCGCACAACTCGATTCGCCCATCACATTGCGTCGCTCCGATAACGCCTGGCAAGTCGCCGACTTTGACGCCAATGAGTTGCGCAAACGGCCCGGCCTGCAAGGCCCCATCGACGACGCCTTCACGGGGCCATTCCTTATGATCACGACCGATCGCCCATCAGGGAAGCAAGCGATTGATGCATGGGTTCAGAATGAGGTGGAGTATTTGCAGCGGCGTTGGCGCGCCGTGTTTCGTGGCCACATTCGCTTTAAGTCAGCCGATGAAGTGAGTCCGGCCGATCTTGAGCAATACCATCTGCTCGTCTGGGGAACGCCCACCTCCAACTCGCTGTTGCAACGCATGCTGCCACAACTTCCTCTAAAGTGGGCCGAAGATGAATTCGAATTCAACGGTCAACGATATGCGACCGCCGATCACATGCCGGTTCTCATCTACCCCAATCCACTGAATCCAAATCGCTACGTGGTGCTCAATAGCGGTCCCACTTTCCGTGATGCACACGACCGTACGAATTCTCTGCAGAACCCCAAGCTACCGGATTGGGCGGTGCTCAAAGTGTCCGCCGACAGCACGAACCAACGCCAAGCAGGCGAAGTCCAGGCCGCCGGGTTCTTCGATGAAAGCTGGCAGTGAAAGGAGAGTTGAATATCGAATATCGAACATCGAACATCGAACATCGAACATCGAACATCGAATATCGAATGTTGAATGTTGAATGTTGAAGTGCATGACGGCGTGACCGGAACGTGACCGCCGTTGGGAGTGCGATCGCGCAGCTATCGCTTTCGCGGTCACCTGCGACAATTGCGATGATAGAGCAAAATCTCCTAGCACGAGCACGTCTGCACTTCAACGCCCAGAATTGCAGTGCAGAATTCTCAATGAATGTGAGCACTCAAGACGCCGAGCAGCAGCGTCGTGTGCACTTCAACATTCGATATTCACTCCAGCTCTGCCCAACGCTCATAGGCAGCTTCTAATTTCTCGGTGAGCGTCGCGAGGTCGGTTTGTGCATTGGCGATTGCGTCGCCGGCTTGTTTGTAGAAATCGGGCTGTGCCATTTGTTCATGCAGATCGGCGATACGTGCTTCCATGGCTTCGATCTGGCCCGGTAGTTTCGCCAGTTCCTGCTGCTCCCTGTTCGTCAGCTTGCGTGGCCGATCGGGTGCCGCGGGCGCGGCCTGCGTGACATTCGCTGGTTCGCTCTTAGCAGTGGCTTTACCACGATCGGCTTTGGCTTTGGTTTCGGCAGTTGCTTTACGTTCTGCGTCTACCTCGGCTTGCCGGAGCCAATCGTCGTAGCCGCCGACATACTCCGCCACGTTGCCGTCACTGAATACGATTGTGCTGGTCACGACTTGGTTGAGAAAGGCGCGATCGTGACTTACTAGCAAAACCGTGCCTGGGAACGATATCAATTTCTCTTCGAGCAATTCGAGCGTTTCGGTGTCCAAGTCGTTCGTGGGCTCGTCCAGCACGATGACGTTGGCAGGTTTGGCGAACAACTTCGCCAGCAACACGCGGTTGCGTTCACCGCCAGACAGAAATCTCACCGGCGAACGTGCACGGTCGGGAGTAAACAAGAAGTCCTGCAAATAGCCAATGATGTGCTTCGACTTACCGTCGACTTGGATCGTTTCATAACCGTCACCCACGTTATGCTGCACGGTGGCTTCGTCGTCTAGCTGTTGACGCAACTGATCGAAGTAAGCGATCTGCAAGTTCGTTCCGTTTCGCACCGTGCCCTGGCTAGGTTGCAGTTTACCTAGCAGGAGTTGTAGGAGCGTCGTTTTGCCGGCGCCGTTGGGCCCAATGATTCCGATCTTGTCACCCCGCATGATCGTCGTGGAGAATCGGTCGACAATTGGACGGCCGTCGTAGTAAAAACTGATGTTGTCGACTTCCGCGACCAGGTTGCCGCTCCGCTGTGCTTCTTGGATGACAAACCGCGCATTCCCT